>ADBE01000067.1 GCA_000176735.1 Neisseria polysaccharea ATCC 43768
AGGAAAATCAAAACAAACAACCGAAAAGAAAAGTCCATAAAACGCCAAGAAAACCTTACAAAAAATCCCCCAAAAATCAAATTATTATCCGAGTATCAAACACATTATGAAATCAAAACTCCCCTTAATCCTAATCAACCTTTCCCTGATTTCAAGCCCATTGGGTGCGAATGCGGCCAAAATCTATACCTGCACAATCAACGGAGAAACCGTTTACACCACCAAGCCGTCTAAAAGCTGCCACTCAACCGATTTGCCCCCAATCGGCAACTACAGCAGCGAACGCTATATCCCACCCCAAACTCCCGAACCGGCACCATCACCGTCAAACGGCGGACAGGCTGTCAAATATAAAGCCCCGGTCAAAACAGTATCCAAGCCGGCAAAATCCAATACACCGCCGCCTCAACAAGCACCTGTAAACAACAGCAGACGCTCCATTCTCGAAGCAGAATTAAGCAATGAACGCAAAGCCCTAACCGAAGCCCAAAAAATGTTATCGCAAGCACGTTTGGCAAAAGGCGGCAACATCAACCACCAAGAAATAAATGCATTACAAAGCAATGTATTGGACAGGCAGCAAAACATCCAAGCACTGCAAAGAGAATTGGGACGTATGTAAGGCCGTGTTTTCAAATCGACCGTTCCAAGGATTTGACAGAAGAAATGATGAAAAAGCAGGAGAATTTTTGGGATAAGTTGGGCGATTTACTATTTGCACCCGTTAATATGCGGATGCGCTGGGCTATACATTCAGCCGCATTGCCCATACTTTAATTTTCCTACTTGGATAGTCCACAGGGACACGTATAACTGTTTCCGATAGTTCGCATAATATAGATTATGTTAAATTTATAATGGATTAATTGTTTTTTACCTTGCAACAAACTACCTGCCTTGCCTTAATACTAGGTACTTGAATTTTCAGCAAATGCAGTGCGGCTTAAAGGTGTTACAGAACAGGCATGGTTACGCACACGGTTTCAGGCCGTCTGAAAGCCCAAAAGCAGCCTGCACCTTGTTTTTCAAAGTGTAGGCTGCTTTTTATTTCGGCGCGCGGTTCCGCCGCTTACTCGCCTCACTTGCCGCCGCGTCTGCCGAAGCCCCGCTGCATATCACTTTCAATCACTTTAAACAAATCCGGGCTAGCAGTTACGCCTTCCGGCATGTTGTCCGGCAGGGCTTGGCGCATTTGGGCGGTAGCGGCTTTAAATTCTTCCGCACTGCGCCAACGGGCAACATTGACGAAATGGTATTTGCCGTTCGGGTCAATATTTTGATGCAGACGTGTGCCGATGTAGCCCGGCTGGGTTTTCAGGAAATCGCGTGATTTCTGCCAAGCAGCCAAAGTTTCGGCCTCTTTGCCCTGCGGCACTTCAAAAGTGTTGATGAGTACAACGCTGTTATGCATGGCTTCGCGTTGTGCGCGCCATTGTTCCGCTTTGGCGGTGCAGCCTGCAAGGCAAAGGAAAACAGCAGCAGTAACAGCGGCGATGATGGTTTTTTTACGAGTATTCATATCAGTAGCTCCTTGTTTGTATAGGATATTAAGATTTTCCGAGCATTCGAGGCAGCACGGATTCGCCTTTGATGTGGTGGTAGGCAACCATTCCAATGTGTCCCAGCGACAAAAACAGCAATGAAAATGCCAGCGTGCCGTGAATTTCTCCGCCATTGCCGATTTTACGGGCAATGCCTGCGGCGGGAACAGCGAGCATCAGGGCATACATCGCCCAATGCCCCAATTTGGTGACGGCGGTGTTGGCGGGGCGGTTTTTACGTTGGCGGATTCCCCACCCTACGCGCCAAACAGACAATATCAGCAGCAGGATTCCGACTGCTTTGTGCGGATTGATTAGAAATTTCAGGTTTTCGTCGATATTCCACGCAATGGCGGTAGCGAACATAAACAGGTAGCAAGCTGCCATTGTCCAATGCAGGAAGCGGGTTGTTGAGCCGTAGCTTTGCAAAGTGTCGGGTTTCATGATGCTTTCTCTTGAATAAAGGGTTAGTCGGATTTCGGTATGGCTTGCAGATAGGAAAACCTTCTTTAAAGTATTGCAGTTCATAAGCGTTCTTGAACATTTAAGATAGGTCGTCTGAAAGTATTTAGATAGCAAGCTATTAAGTTGTAATAAGCATAGCGTGCTATGTATTAAGATAGCAAGCTATATTTGTGATATAATCCGCAACAATTTGATTTGAAAGGAAACAAAGTGGACGAGGTTTTCAAAACTAAATCGGCAGGCTATTTGATGAACCACATTGCCCGCCAATTTGCCATTTTATTGGGCGAAGGTTTAAAGCCTTTGGGCATCGCCCCCGCGCAATTTCCGATATTGCTGGAACTGTGGCAGAAAGACGGTTTGAGCCAACAGGAATTGGTGGAACGCGCTGATTTGAAGCAGGCAACGATTGCCAACACGTTGGCGCGAATGGAGCGCGACGGCCTGATTACGCGCGAACCGAATCCCGACGATGCGCGCAGCCGCCTGATTATGCTGACGGAGCAAGCTCGTGCCTTGCAACAGCAGTCCACGGAAATTGCCAAAGCCCTCAACCAAACGGCTTTGTCGGATTTGTCGGCAGGCGAACAAAAGTTGTTTTTGGAAATGGCGGCAAAAATTGTGGCGCGACAGCAAGAGATGATTGCAGGCGCGAAGTGAGGGCAGATGGCGCAACTCGGAATTTTAAAGTGCAGGCTGCTTTTGAGGTCGTCTGAAAGCAGCCTGCACTTAAAAAAACAAGGTGCAGGCTGCTTAGGGTAATGTGTCGTTTATCAATCCAGTTTCAGGATTTCTCCGTCTTCCGGAACGTTCACACGGCTTTCAATGCCTTGACCGCGTATAAATTTACGCATGTCGGCGCGGCTGACGGCGGTATGATTCACGGTATCCATGTGTACGGTGATGATTTTGGCTTTAGGCATGACTTGGCTGGCTTTTAATACATCAGCCGTCCCCATAATAATGCCGTCTGAAATGCCTGAAATCAGCGCGTAGCCCGTGTTCATAATCAGATAATCGGGTTTGTAGCGGTTCAATGCTTTGTTTACATCTGCCGTCCACACAGTATCACCCATAATATAAGCGGTTTTGTGTCCGCTGCTTTGGAATACCACACCCATTGCATCACCTAAGATTTCGGCTAGCTGCGGGTTGGCATACATGGCTTCTGTACCATGTACGCCGCCGGTTTTGCTGATGGTTACGCCGTTGAAGACGGTGCTGCCGTTCAACACGCGTACATCAGTAAAGCCTTGGCTGCGGATTTTTGCCGCGTCGGCTTGGTGCTGCACATATACGGGCAGGTTTTTCGGAATGGAACGTGCGGCGGTTTCGTCCCAATGGTCTTCGTGAGTATGGGTAACGATAACTGCATCCACACCGTCCAAAATTTTATTCACACTCATCGGTAGCCCGACCAGCGGCATTTTGGCTTGGCTGTTGAACGTGCCGGCAAAGCCGTTCATGGAATGCTTGGGGGCGAAAAACGGGTCAATCAAAAACGTCTGCCCCGCATATTCGACTTTGGCGGTAGCGTTACGGATATGTTGGTATGAATCGTCTGCCCAAGCGGAAAAGGCTGTCGCGCCCAAAACGGTGGCAAGAATAAATTGCTTGAATTTCATTATGTTGCTCCTTAAAAAATCATGGAGCGTATTTTAAGCAGCAGGTGCATCGGCTAAAATAGGCAATATTGCCAATAAACGCAAGGATAGTGCCAAAATGTCGTCTGAAAACGAGCGTAACGAGTTTCGCCAAAATCAAGCTGTCCCCAAAATCGTGCTATATGCTCAATCGGGCATGAATGATTTTGTCTTCAACATTCCCTTTTCTGTTTTTCAGACGACCTATCGGAACAATCCACTCTTTGACCTGAAAATCTGTTCCGACGACGGCCAAGACGTTATTACGGCACTGGGTGCAAGCATTCCCGTACACGGCGGATTGGATTTGACGAAAGAAGCCGACATCATCGTCATCGCAGGCTGGCGCAATATTGAAGAAGCCCCGATACCCGAGTTGAGCGCACATTTACAGAAAGCGGCACAACGTGGTGCACATATCACCGCCCTATGTTACGGCACTTACGCCCTTGCCTACACAGGACTTTTAGACGGCAGAACCGCCGCCACCCACTGGCTCGCCGAAGACGACTTTGTCCGCCGTTTCCCTAAAATTCATCTGGATACCAACCGCTTATATGCGGAAGACGGCAACTTTTTAACATCGGCAGGTGCGGCGGGCGGGCTGGATTGCTGCCTGTACCTCATCCGCAAAATCCATGGTGCAACCGTTGCCAACGACCTTGCCCGTACCTTGGTTGCGGCACCACACCGCGAAGGCGGGCAGGCACAGTTTATCCACCGACCTGTCGAACGTCGTACCTCCGATGACAAAATCAATCACTTATTGGACGAACTGCGCCAAAACCTTGCCACCCCATACCGCTTGGACGATTTGGCAAAAAAATTAGTGGTTTCCCGCCGTACCTTTATCCGCCATTTTTCTCAAGCCACAGGCATGAATTTCAGTGAGTGGCTGACAACAGAGCGGCTATGGCAGGTACAGGATTTATTGGAAAATACGGATTTGCCGATAGAACGCATCGCCGAACAAAGCGGCTTCGGCAGCGCGGCAAACCTACGTTTGCAGTTCAAAGCCAAGTTTAAAATCAATCCGAACGCCTGGCGGAAAGTATTTGGCAGATAGCTCGCGTTAGTCAATCCAAAACACTTGAGCAACGTTATTGGTTTTACACCGTTTCTTGCAAGGTTTAAAGAATTAGCCAAACAATCTTCCACTCAACAGATTGACTGGTTCCATAAGTGCGGTTTAAGCAAATTAGCATTCAGACGGCATTCACAGCTTCCAGTTTATCGGTTCGATACCGTGTTGACTCAAATAGCTGTTTGCCTGTGAAAAATGGCGGCAGCCGAAAAAACCGCGATATGCCGACAAAGGGGACGGATGCGGCGCGGTCAGTATCAAATGATTTTGACTATCTATCAGTTTCCTTTTTTGTTGTGCATACCCACCCCACAGCATAAAGACAAGGTGCTTGCGGTGTGTCGCAAGCTGCCTGATGACGGTATCGGTAAAGCGTTCCCAGCCTAAAAGGGCGTGTGAATGCGCCTGTCCTGCACGCACCGTCAAAACCGTGTTCAGAAGCAATACGCCCTGCTCCGCCCAAGCCGTCAGGCAGCCGTGCGCGGGAATGGAAAAGCCTTCGATGTCGGTTTCCAATTCTTTGTAGATATTGAGTAAAGACGGGGGTATGCGGACGCCCTGCCTGACGGAAAATGCCAAGCCGTGCGCCTGCCCTGCCCCGTGATACGGGTCTTGTCCGAGAATAACGACTTTGACCCGGTCAAACGCTGTTAGGCGGAATGCGTTGAACACATCTACCGACGGCGGATAGATGATTTGTCCCGACAAACGTTCCTGCCTGACCGCATTTAAAATTTTCTGAAAATACGGTTGCCGTTTTTCGTTGCCCAGTGCATCGTGCCAAGTGTCCATATCTGCCCTATCCTTTCAAATTCGGCTATACTGCTGATATTGCGTTATTTTGTCAAACGACACGCTTTGTGGGGAAATGTATGACTGTATGGTTTGTTGCTGCTGTTGCCGTCTTAATCATCGAATTATTGACGGGAACGGTTTATCTTCTGGTTGTCAGCGCGGCTTTGGCGGGTTCGGGCATTATCTACGGACTGACCGGCAGCACGCCTGCCGCCACCTTGGCCGCCGCCCTACTTTCCGCGCTGGGTATTTGGTTCGTACACGCCAAAACCGCCGGGGGAAAAGTTGAAACGGATTCATATCAGGATTTGGATGCCGGGCAATATGCCGAAATTCTCCGGCACGCAGGCGGCAACCGTTACGAAGTTTTTTATCGCGGTACGCACTGGCAGGCGCAAAATACGGGGCAGGATGTGTTTGAACCGGGAACGCGCGCCCTCATCGTCCGCAAGGAAGGCAATCTTCTTATCATCGTAAACCCTTAACACTCGGAGGAATTATGGAATTTTTCATTATCTTGTTGGCAGCCGTCGTTGTTTTCGGCTTCAAATCCTTTGTTGTCATCCCACAGCAGGAAGTCCACGTTGTCGAAAGGCTCGGACGTTTCCATCGCGCCCTGACGGCCGGTTTAAATATTTTGATTCCCTTTATCGACCGCGTCGCCTACCGTCATTCGCTAAAAGAAATCCCCTTGGATGTCCCCAGCCAGGTCTGCATCACGCGCGACAATACGCAGCTGACTGTTGACGGCATCATCTATTTTCAAGTAACCGATCCCAAACTTGCCTCATACGGTTCGAGCAACTACATTATGGCGATTACCCAGCTTGCCCAAACGACGCTGCGTTCCGTTATCGGACGTATGGAGTTGGACAAAACGTTTGAAGAACGCGACGAAATCAACAGCACCGTCGTCTCTGCTCTCGATGAGGCAGCCGGGGCTTGGGGCGTGAAAGTTTTGCGTTATGAGATTAAAGACTTGGTGCCGCCGCAAGAGATTTTGCGCGCAATGCAGGCGCAAATTACTGCCGAACGCGAAAAACGCGCCCGTATCGCCGAATCCGAAGGCCGTAAAATCGAACAAATCAACCTTGCCAGTGGTCAGCGCGAAGCCGAAATCCAACAATCCGAAGGCGAGGCTCAGGCTGCGGTCAATGCGTCAAATGCCGAGAAAATCGCCCGCATCAACCGCGCCAAAGGCGAAGCGGAATCCCTGCGCCTTGTTGCCGAAGCCAATGCCGAAGCCATCCGTCAAATTGCCGCCGCCCTTCAAACACAAGGCGGCGCGGATGCGGTCAATCTGAAGATTGCGGAACAATACGTCGCCGCGTTCAACAATCTTGCCAAAGAAAGTAATACGCTGATTATGCCCGCCAATGTTGCCGACATCGGCAGCCTGATTTCTGCCGGTATGAAAATCCTCGACAAGGGTAAAACTTCCCAATAAATATCCCAATCAATAGGTATGAAAAATGCCGTCTGAACTTTGTCGGAAAGGTTCAGACGGCATTTTTATCAAATCCAAACTCAAAAATATATTTATCCCCGTACCCTTATTTGATAACGGACGTGGACTGCAGGTATCCATACTGCATTTTCGGATAAAACAAAACATCCCCTTCGGAAACTTTATACTTCGTCAATGCCTTACCTGTTCAGATAAAAATTGCTGGCAAAATATTTCTGCACACCCTCACGCAGCAATACCAATGTTACGGCAGCCAAAGGTAATCCTGCCAACATTCCGACAAAGCCCATCAGTTGTCCGAATGCCATCAGGGAAAAGATAACCCAAAACGGCGACAGGCCGATACGGTCTCCCACGATTTTCGGCGTAATGAAAAAACTTTCGAGAAACTGGCCGACGGCAAAAACCACCCAGACAGCCAAGATGCCGTTCCACGAAGCAAATTGGAGCAAGGCGGCAACGGTGGCAAGCAGTAATCCCGTAAACGCACCGAGATAAGGGACAAATACCAAAATACCGGCAAGCATACCGATGGCAAATCCTGAATCCAGCCCGACCAGCACCAGCCCCAAGCCGTAAACCAAGCCCATAATCAGCATCACCAGGAGCTGACCGCGTAAGAATTCGCCCAATACCTCGTTCAAATTACCTGTAATACGCGTATAAGTATCGGCAAAACGCCTCGGAACCAGTTTACTTATGCCGCATGACCACCGCTGCCAATCCAGCAGAAAATAGTAAAGCAGCAAGGGCAGCAGCATCAGATTGCCGATACTGCTGACGATATTGCTGCTCTGCCTCATCAAAACGGGAAACCACGCCTTAAGCGTGTTGCTCAGCTCACCCGTATGCGCCTGAAGCCATGCGATAACGGATGCCTGATCGATTTCCACATAATTGCCCACAGTCTCTTTCAACAGCGGCAACAGCGTATTTTGCATAAAACCTGCAAGTTGGGGCAAACGGGATACCATGCTGTTGAACTGTCCGACCAGCATAGGGACAATAATCAAAAGCAGCGCGGCAAGCAGCAGCAAGGCAAAAATCATTACAGTCATTGAAGCAACGGCACGGTTGAAACCTTTTTTCTGCAACCATTCAACCAAAGGATCCAACACATACGCCAACACTGCCGCAACCGCAAAGGGAGCCAGTGTGTCGCCAAGTATGAAAGCCAGCCATATCAAGACCGTAAGGAACACCCCCGCACCAACCCAGGGTTTGATACTCTGCTTTTTTTTCTGATACATAACAACCCGTCCGGAAACCATTTTCATCATTATTATAGCAGAATGGGTTATATCGCAGATAAAGCCCGTGCCGTTCCGATAGCCTGTTATCGCGGTTTGGGCTAAAATACCGCATATCTGATGCCGTCTGAAAGACAAACCTGCTTTCAGACGGCATACCGTACACGATAAGGCTGCACATCATGACCGAACAAGAAAACAAAACATCCCTCATCGAATTTCCCTGCACCTTCCCATTAAAAGTAATGGGGGCGGTTCATCCCGAGTTCGAGCAAGCGGTTTTAGAAACCGTCCGCCTTCACGCCCCTGACACGCAGGCGCACCACATCACCACGCGTCCTAGCAGCAAAGGCAACTATACCGGTGCCACCGTACAAGTAAAGGTTGAAAACCAAGAACAACTTGACAATATCTACCGCGCGCTGACTTCGCACGAACTGGTCAAAGTGGTACTTTGAGATGAGAATCATACATAAAGGTTTGGTTGAATATCTGCCGACTTTTGAGGCAATGAAAACTTTCAACGCCAACCGTACCGCCTCTACCGAAGATGAATTGTGGGTGGTAGAACACCCCCCTGTGTTCACACAGGGGCTGGCCGGCAAACCCGAACATCTGCTGATTAGGGACGACATCCCCGTTATCCAGATTGACCGGGGCGGACAGATTACCTATCACGGACCCGGGCAATTGGTCGTATACACCATGATTGATTTCAAACGGCGTAAAACCAGTGTTAGAAACATCGTTTCCGCGCTTGAAAACAGCATCATCGCCACATTGGCGGAATACAGCATTGAAGCAGCGGCAGATCCGAAACGCCCCGGCGTTTATGTCGGAGAACGCAAAATCGCCTCGCTGGGGCTGCGTATCAAAGGAGGTTCCGTCTATCACGGCCTTGCGCTCAACGTCAATATGGATTTAAGCCCGTTTACCCATATCAACCCCTGCGGTTATGCCGGTATGGAAATGACGCAAATTGCCGACCTCGTCCACCCCTGCCCCACGCTGGACGAAGTCGCCGCCAAGCTAACCACACATCTTAAAACACAACTCACACCGAAAGCAGATAACAATGAGTGAAATCAAAACCGACGACCCCAAACGCGGCATCAAACTCAAAGGCGCGGACAAAACCGCCCGCATCCCCATCAAAGTCGTCCCCCTTCAGGAAAAACTGAAAAAGCCCGAATGGATACGCGCCAAACTCCCATCGCGCAAATTCTTTGAAATCAAAGACATTTTGCGCGAACAAAAAATGCACACCGTTTGCGAGGAAGCCTCCTGCCCCAACATCGGCGAATGCTTCAGCAAAGGCACGGCGACCTTCATGATTATGGGCGACATCTGCACGCGCCGCTGCCCGTTCTGCGACGTGGGACACGGCCGCCCCAATATGCTCGACCCTGACGAACCGAAAAACCTCGCAGAATCCGTTAAAGCCATGAACCTGCGTTACGTCGTCATCACCTCCGTCGACCGCGACGACCTGCGCGACGGCGGTGCCCAACACTTCGCCGACTGCATCAAAGCCATCCGCGAGACCAGTCCGAACACCAAAATCGAAATCCTCGTCCCCGACTTCCGAGGCCGCTTGGACATCGCACTGAAAATCCTTGCCGAAACCCCGCCCGACGTGATGAACCACAACTTGGAAACCCATCCGAGCCTGTATAAAAAAGCCCGTCCCGGCGCCAATTATCAACATTCTTTAGACTTATTAAAACGTTATAAAGAAATGATGCCGCATATCCCGACCAAATCCGGCATTATGGTTGGCTTGGGCGAAACCGACGAAGACGTGCGCGAAATTATGCGCGATATGCGGGCGCACAATATCGAGATGATTACCATCGGACAGTACCTCCAGCCTTCAGACGGCCACTTGCCTGTCTTGCGCTACGTTACGCCCGAGCAGTTCAAAATCTTTGAAAAAGAAGCATACGAACTGGGCTTTACCAATGCCGCCATCGGTGCGATGGTACGTTCAAGTTACCATGCCGACGAACAGGCTGCGGAAGCTCTGCGGGAAAGCCATGGCGGTTGCGGGCATCATTAAACCCCTAACACCGTTCCGAAGTAAAAACAATCTCCTACGCTTCTGTCTGCCGCGTTGTTTGATGTAAACAACATCAACTTTAATTGTCCATGCCGTCTGAAATCCCTTCAGACGGCATAATTTATTCCCAAAATCCGATAATCTCAAAAGAATCTGTCAGTTAATGAGAACGATTCATTATAATTTTTGATAAAAAACCGTGCTCTATTTGCTTTTCGCTATGGTTAACAAGTGTAAATGTTCTTTATGGATGATATGGATTCTTAGTTTTAACAGCACAAAAAACCGATAAAAAACAGGGCATTGATTTGGAAAGCATCAGCAAACTCACCCTATCTCTTTTGATAATTGTTTGTATTTTAAATAGAAAATTTGTCATATCAAAAACTTTTGCATACAATGCACGCATCCCGAATAGCGATACAAATGCTGTTCAGACATACCGAAAACCAAGTTACGGAAAGAGAGATATTATGCAAGGCAATCAAGCAGTTTTAGATTACATGAACGAATTGCTGTCCGGTGAGCTGGCAGCACGCGACCAATACTTCATCCACTCCCGCCTCTACTCCGAATGGGGCTACACCAAACTTTTTGAACGTCTCAATCACGAGATGGAAGAAGAAACCACACACGCCGAAGACTTCATCCGCCGCATCCTGATGCTGGGCGGCACGCCGAAAATGGCACGCGCCGAACTGAATATCGGCACGGACGTGGTTTCCTGCCTCAAAGCCGACCTGCAAACCGAATATGAAGTACGTGATGCGTTGAAAAAAGGCATCAAACTGTGCGAAGAGGCTCAAGACTATGTTACGCGCGACCTGATGGTTGCCCAACTGAAAGATACCGAAGAAGACCACGCACACTGGTTGGAACAGCAGCTGCGCCTGATTGAGCTGATTGGCGAAGGCAACTACTACCAAAGCCAACTGTAATCTGTATTCGGAATAAAAGGAGTCCGTATGAAAGGCGACCGTTTGGTTATCCGCGAACTGAACAAAAACTTAGGTTTGCTGCTGATAACCATCAACCAATATTTCCTTCACGCCCGTATTTTGAAAAACTGGGGCTTTGAAGAACTGGGCGAACATTTCTTCAAACAGTCCATCGTTGAAATGAAAGCTGCCGACGATTTGATCGAGCGCATTCTGTTCCTCGAAGGTCTGCCGAACCTGCAAGAACTGGGCAAGCTTCTGATTGGCGAGTCCACCGAAGAAATCATCGCCTGCGATTTGACCAAAGAACAGGAAAAACACGAAGCCCTGCTTGCCGCCATCGCCACAGCAGAAGCGCAACAGGATTACGTCAGCCGTGATTTGTTGGAAAAACAAAAAGACACCAACGAAGAACACATTGACTGGCTCGAAACCCAGCAGGAACTGATTGGCAAAATTGGTTTGCCGAACTACCTGCAAACAGCGGCGCAAGAGGACTAAAACACAAACCACTGCCAAATATAGCAGTTCTCTGCACCATCAGACGGCATATCCATATAAACGGATATGCCGTTTTTCTTTACCGGATTGCGAATAAAATCGAAATTGATTTGAATCAATACTCGATAACGGTTTTTGTTTGATAATACCGACATGAAATCTAGATTGTTTGTTTGCTGTTTCCCAATCTGTCTTGATTTTATCTCTTTCCTCTTGATGTGTGTGTGTTTGGGTGTGGCTGTCGCCACCCCTTTTTTTGGCTTTTATGTGAAGTAAAATCCGTAACAGCAAATGCTTAACTTTAACCATTTATCTGGAAACAAATGATGGGCAACAAATTGACTCTGCCTGCCGAACTGCCTGACGAACAGGATTTGCGGGCGGTATTGGCATACAATATGCGGCTTTTCCGCGTGAACAAGGGCTGGTCGCAAGAAGAATTGGCGCGGCAATGCGGTTTGGACAGGACTTATGTGTCGGCAGTCGAGCGCAAACGATGGAACATCGCCCTGTCGAATATCGAAAAAATGGCGGCGGCTTTGGGCGTGGCGGCGTATCAGTTGCTGCTGCCGCCGCAGGAACGGTTGAACCTGATGACCAATTCCGCCGATACCCGACAAATGCCGTCTGAAAGCGGTATTTGACCGCCAAACCATCCGCTTCCCTTTTTCCCGCCAATCGAAAGAATAAAAATGCCTGCAAACCTGTCTTCAGCACTGGAAACCTTCAAACAGCAGCGCGATGCCGCCGAAGCGCATTATTTGAAAACCAACCGCGTGTCGGTATTTTTCAGAGAATACACGGCGGCAGTCGAAACCTTACTGGCAGCATTGTGGGTAGAACATTTTCAAAACAGCGCGTTATGCCTGATGGCGGTGGGCGGCTTCGGGCGTGGCGAACTGTATCCCTGTTCGGATGTGGATTTGGCAGTGGTTTCACCCAATCCGCTTTCAGACGGCATTCAGGAACAGATTGCCCGGTTTGTCCAAACCCTGTGGGACTGCAAACTGATGCCGTCTGTAAAAAGCGGCGGCATTGACGAACTGTGCGAAAGCGTGCGCAATGATATTACGGGGGACACAGCGTTTTTAGAGGCTAGGTTTTTGTTTGGCAACCGCCAAACAGCAGACGAATTGGCCGAAAAAATGAACGCGCAGCGCAATGTGGCGGCGTTTGTCGAGGCAAAACTGGTGGAGATGGAACACCGCCATGCCAAATCGCAAGGCTCAGGGGCGGTGTTGGAACCAAACATCAAAAGCTGTCCCGGCGGTCTGCGCGACATCCACACCCTGCTTTGGATAGCGAAAGCACAAGGCTTGGCGGCCAACCTGCCTGCGCTGGTCAAACAAGGCATTCTGACGCGCACTGAAGCCGGTATGCTTTCACACGGCTACCGCCGCCTCGCCCATATCCGCATCCATCTGCATTTAAACGCCAAGCGCGCCGAAGACCGCCTGCTGTTCGATTTGCAGCCGCAAGTTGCCGAAAGTATGGGTTATCAAGGCTTGAACCTCCGCCGTCAAAGCGAAGAACTGATGCGCGTATTTTACCGTGCAATTAAAACCGTCAAACAACTGAGCGGCATCCTCACGCCTATGCTGCGAAGCCGCGTTTCCTCCGCGCCGATGCGCGTTACCCTGCGGATTGACGACGACTACATCCAAGTCAACAACCAAATCGCCGCGCGGCACACCGATATTTTTTTGAGGCAGCCCGAACACATTTTCAAAATCGTCGAAATCATGCAGCAGCGCAACGACATTACCGCGCTCGAACCACAAACCCTGCGCACATGGTGGGGAGCGACGCGCAAAATCAACCGCAGCTTCTACCAAAATTCTGAAAACCGCCGCCGCTTCGCCGGCTTTTTCCGCAGCGGCAACGGGCTGACTCAAACCCTGCGCTTTCTCAACCTCTACGGCGTGTTGGGTTGCTATCTGCCCGCATGGGAAAAAATCGTCGGACTGCTTCAACATGACCTGTTCCACATTTATCCTGTGGACGACCACATCCTCGCTGTCGTCCGCAACGTCCGCCGCCTCGCCTTGGATATGCACAGCCACGAGCTGCCCTACGCCTCCGCGCTGATGCAGTCCTTTGAAAAACAAGACATCCTTTATCTCGCCGCCTTCTTCCATGACATCGCCAAAGGACGCGGCGGCGACCACGCCATACAAGGCATCGCGGACGCACGCCAATTTGCCGCCGACCACTTTCTGACCGAAGAAGAAAGCGACCTGCTTGCCTGGCTGGTCGAAAACCATCTTCTTATGTCCACCGTCGCCCAAAAAGAAGACATCCAAGACCCCGACGTACTCGATGCCTTCTGCAAACGCGTACAAACCCACGAACGCCTCAGCGCACTCTACCTCTTGACCATTTCCGACATACGCGGCACCAATCCCAAACTGTGGAACGCATGGCGCGCCAGCCTGCTGGAAAGCCTGTTCCATGCCGCCGGACGCTACCTCGCAGGCAACGGTGGCAACCCGCACGCCCTCTTCGGCCGCCGCCAACAAGAAGCCGCCGACTTGCTCACCCGCGCCGCCGTCCCCGAAAAACAGCAGAAAAAGCTTTGGAACGCGCTCGGTTCCGCCTACTTCGCCCGCCATCAATCCCGCGAAATCCTGTGGCATGCCGCCAACCTCGTACACGACTTTGAAACCCTAATCGTCCGCAGCCGCATCCTGCCCAAAAGCAACAGCTTTCAAGTCATGGTCTTTATGCCCAACGGCCCGCGCCTGTTCGCCCGCCTCTGCCGTATCTTCAGTCGCCACGGTTTCGACATTCTCGCCGCCCGCGCCTTTATCACCGAACACGACTACATCCTCGACACCTTCATCGTGCAAATCCCCTCGCAGCACGCTCCCGAAGACTACCCCGACATCCAAAGCGCGCTCGAAGCCGAACTCAACAGCTTTATCCACGGACACACCGTTGCCGAAATCTCCAGCCACAGCCGCCGCATCAGCCGCCGCAGCCGCTACATGCCGATCGCGCCAAGCATCACCATTACCCCCGAAGAAGACTACCCCGACTGGTACTCCGTCGAAATCACCGCTGTCAACCGCCCCTTCCTGCTCGCCGATATGGCGGAAGTCTTTTTCGCCCACAACGTCAGCCTGCGCTATGCCAAAATCTCCACACTGGATGAACGCGCCGAAGACAGTTTTACCGTTTTTAGCCTAGACCTGAAAAACCCAAAAATCCAGTCCTCATTGAAGCAGACGCTGCTGGAACAATTATCATAACGCCCGCCTTCAGACGGCATTCCGCCGCCACGCCGTATGCCGTCTGAAAGCGGGGGATATTGTAAATAATTTATTAATATAAGGATTTATATGAATATTATTATGGACTCAACAAGAAAATTTGGGATTTTATGGGAAGAAAACTCTGAATGTAATGGTTTTATTTATGGAAAAATTCAGATAATAATAGGAGAGAATATATATCCTAAGATATGCCCATATGGATATTTTACGCTAAATACAGTTTTTAATAGTTTGAAGTCATCCTTTGAAGAGAAGTATTATGCAGGTGGAAACAATGGTTTAGATTTTGGAGAGCAACTATTTGATATAGATAAATATAATTCTCTGGAATTATGCAATATATTTTCTATTGATACTACATATATGAGTGGAGGGGGTAATTGTGAAATAGATTGTTTAGTATTAGAAATGGGATATTCTGGTGAGGAAGAGAGACTTTTTTATAGTTTTGACAATGGGAAAAACTTTAAAGAAATCAGGTATAAGAAAGGTACAGTTGAATCTGTTATTTTTCAATTGAATCTATAATATATGGGGCTGTAACTAGATTAGCAGATATGTTACCCTCGAAATATTAAGATAATATACTGAAAATTAAAGGAAAAAATAAATAAAGAACTACCCCGTTTTTTTGTACTGGAAGTTACCGCCCGATATAGGGCTTCAATAACTGAGCCACTTACCAAAAATTAGAAAAAAGCTTTTCCTGAAATTGAAAGAACGGGAGCAACAGTGGTCGGCAAAGGAAAACCGGGCTATTCAAAGGGGACCAAAATTAAACCTGATAAACTGTCAAGCCGCCGGTAACGTGCTATAATGCCCTGCATCTTGCACAAACTGAAAGACCGAGCATTATGCGTATCGTAGAAAAAGCCTATACTTTCGACGATGTTTTGTTGGTTCCCGCACATTCGACCGTGCTGCCGCGAGACGTTAAACTTCAAACCAAGCTCACCCGCGAAATCACGCTCAACCTCCCCCTGCTTTCCGCCGCGATGGACACCGTTACCGAGGCGCGCCTCGCCATTTCGATGGCACAGGAAGGCGGCATCGGCATCATCCATAAAAACATGCCGCCCGAAATGCAGGCGCGCGCCGTTTCCAAAGTAAAACGCCACGAAAGCGGCGTGGTCAAAGACCCTGTAACCGTTGCGCCGACAACGCTCATCCGCGAAGTCTTGGAAATGCGCGCGCAGCGCAAACGCAAAATGTCCGGCCTGCCTGTCGTTGAAAACGGCAAAGTGGTCGGCATCGTAACCAACCGCGACCTGCGTTTTGAAAACCGCGTCAATTTGCCCGTTTCCGCCATTATGACCCCGCGCGAACGCTTGGTTACCGTCCCCGAAGGCACAAGCATAGACGAAGCGCGCGAACTAATGCACACGCATAAAGTCGAGCGCGTTTTAGTCTTGAACGAAAAAGACGAGCTTAAAGGCTTGATTACCGTTAAAGATATTTTAAAAACCACCGAATTTCCCAATGCCAACAAAGATTCCGAAGGCCGTCTGCGCGTCGGTGCGGCAGTCGGCACCGGCGGCGATACCGAAGAACGCGTCAAAGCCTTGGTCGAAGCAGGCGCGGACGTAATTGTCGTCGATACCGCACACGGACACAGCCAAGGCGTAATCGATCGCGTGCGTTGGGTCAAAGAAACTTATCCGCACATCCAAGTCATCGGCGGCAATATCGCCACTGCCAAAGCCGCTTTGGATTTGGTCGCCGCCGGCGCGGATGCCGTCAAAGTCGGTATCGGCCCGGGATCGATTTGCACCACCCGTATCGTGGCAGGCGTGGGCGTGCCGCAACTGACCGCCATCCACAACGTTGCCGAAGCCCTCAAAGGCACGGGCGTTCCGCTGATTGCCGACGGCGGCATCCGCTTCTCCGGCGACATCGCCAAAGCCCTCGCCGCAGGCGCGTACAGCGTCATGCTCGGCGGTATGTTTGCCGGTACGGAAGAAGCACCGGGCGAAATCGAACTCTATCAAGGCCGCTCGTACAAATCCTATCGCGGTATGGGTTCATTGGGCGCGATGAGCCAAGGTTCTGCCGACCGCTACTTCCAAGACAAAACCGACAGCACCGACAAATACGTCCCCGAAGGCATCGAAGGCCGCGTTCCTTACAAAGGTCCGATTGTGAACATCATCCACCAGCTGACCGGCGGTCTGCGTTCCAGTATGGGTTATTTGGGTTGCGCCAATATTGCCGAAATGCACGAAAAAGCCGAATTTGTGGAAATCACTTCCGCAGGTATGAGCGAATCGCACGTTCACGACGTTCAAATCACCAAAGAAGCACCGAACTACCACCGCTGATTTGAACAGCCTTTTCAAGGCAAAATGCCGTCTGAAACCTGATTTCCGTGTTTCAGACGGCATTTTTTATCTGAACGCCTCTAAATTGTTAAAATATATAATAATTAGTAAGAATAGGTTAAATATAGTCTGCAAATCTACCCCCCCCCCCCGATTTCTTTATTATGTCAACCGTAACAATTGTTTTGTTATGTAAAAGCCAACTACCATACCGACGGGACACACATACGGTTCGATCCTATATGTGCGTCCCAATTTAGAAAGGCTTACCTTTCAAACATACTAATATCCTGATGGGTAGGAATGAAACAACCAAGAAAATTTTGATGAACATCGCACTACCTTTATCCGACAAAATACAAAACAGGCTGTTTTTCCTTACCGTCCTTGCAACGGTATGTTTCCTGTTTTATCCGAAATACCTGCCGATGAACGACCTGCCGCAACACGCCGCGCAGGTTGCCGCCTTGGATGATTTGCTCAAACACCGCAGTCCGTGGGCGGATATGCTGCAAATAAATTGGGATACGCCTTATCTGACCGTTTATGCCCTATGGTTGGCGCTGTATCAGTTTATGGGCATTAATGCTTCTTCTAAGGCTTTAGTCGCCCTCGAATTTTTATTTTTCATTTATACGGCAGTCAAAATGAGAAAGGAAATGGGGGCGGAAAGGATGACCGACTGGGTCGCGCTGACCTGTTTTTTCGGATTTGCCTTTCAATGGGGCTTTGTCGGCTACATTATGGGCATTCCCGTCGGCATACTGTTTTTCATTGCCAATAAGCGTTGGATTGAAAATCCATCGGCAAAGATGCTTGCCGCCATTTCCGCATTGGGGATATGGTCGTACTTCTCCCATATTCTGACCTTTTCGTTTTTCTGCTTGCTTTCATACGGATACTTTCTTTTCAGAATTAAAGAAATCCCTTGGAAACAGCGTTTTTCCCTGACAGCCGCCTATCTTTTTTTCGCCGCCCTTTTGGCACGTTATACCGCAAAACCCAACCCCGTCCCCTATAAGGCATTTGAAGACAACTTTATCCAACATTCCTTTTGGGACAAAATACTGGAAATTGCCTACCTGCCTTGGAATATGTCGGTCCTGTTCTACTACGACATTGCCTGCCTCTTCCTCTTTGCCGCCCCCATAGCGGCAAACTGCCGCCCCACTCGGGAAAAAAGCCGGTACGTCCCGCTGCTTGCCTGTCTTGCGGTTTATTTCCTAATGCCTCATTTTACCTTTCAAACCAGCTTCCTTTATGAACGCTTCGCCCTGTTCGTCCCTATTTTTTATTATCTGATTTGGGAAAAGAAACCGGAAACGCAGGGCAGGACCGCAGCAAAAATATCGGAAGCAGCCTGCCTGTTGTCCGCCTTGTGCATCGCAGCACTGACAGGCAAAGCCTACCTTAACAACATCCTTTTTGACCACTCGCAGAAGTTAGCTGATTTTATAAAAATTTCCCAAATGATGGAAAACGGCAAAAAAATCCTGACTGTCAACGACCCCTTGTCCATCAGCGAAGGCAGCCTGACTTCAGGCGGCGAGTTCTTCCATATCGCACAATGGTATCAGGCCGAAAGGCAGGGGTGGGCGGATTACAGCTTTGCCTCGGCGCACGCTATGCCCGTCCGCATGAAAATGAAAGAAATGTATGACGGGTACAGTCAAGTCAGGTTTTTGTCCGAATATAACCTGACTCGGAAAACAGACTGTCGCCGCTATGACTACCTGCTTATCCTGACCGCCAACCATACGTCGGACACATTGGAAAAACTGCTTGCCGCCAATCCCTCCTGCTCCCGTGTTTCCCATATCAAGACCATAGGGGAATGGTCGCTTTTCAGACGGCATTGATATGCGGCTCAAACGGTTCGCGCGCTACGGCACGGTCGGCATCATCAACACCCTGATTCATTTCGCCGTTTTTACCGTGCTGTCAAGCCGGCAATATCCCGCCGCCGCCGCAAACCTCATAGCCTTTGCCGCAGCCTCAGCATTCGGTTTTGCCGCAAATGCAAGATGGACGTTCGGTACAAAAGCTTCCTTCAAACGCTATGCCTGTTTCGTACTGCTGATGGGTTTTGCGGCATCGGCAAGCGGTTTGGCATCGGATGCCCTTGCTATGCCGCCGCAGGTCGCTGCCGTCGGATTTTCCGCCATCAGCCTGATATATGGCTACCTGTGCTCGAGTTACCTTGTTTTTGCCCAAACAAAAGGAAAACCATGAAAATATCGCTTATCGTCCCGGTGTGGAATGAAGAAGCCGCCATTCCGATTTTCTACCGTGCCGTCAGGGAAAGCAGGGGGCTTCAAAAATACGAAGTCGAAATCGTCTTCTGCAACGACGGGAGCACGGACAATACGGAAACCGTTTTGGAAAACCTCGCCCTTGCAGACCCCTTGGTCAAACCGCTGCACTTTACACGCAATTTCGGCAAGGAAAACGCCCTTTTCGCCGGCTTGGAACACGCATCGGGCAATGCCGCCATTCCGATTGACGTCGACCTTCAAGACCCCATAGAACTGATTCCGACTATGCTCGAAAAATGGCGTGCCGGCGCAAAAACCGTATTGGCAAAACGCATCGGGCGGACGCAAGACCATCCGCTCAAAAGATGGAGCGCGTCCTTCTTCTATAAACTTTACAATAAAATCAGCCCCGTCAGAATTGAAGAAAATGTCGGCGATTTCCGACTAATTTCACGCGACATCATCGACACCGTTATCAAAATGCCCGAACGAAACCTCTTTATGAAAGGATTACTTTCCTGGCCGGACAGAGGGGAAGTTGTCGAATACACCCGTCCGAAACGCATCATCGGCCATACCAAATTCAATGCCTTGAAACTTTGGAATCTCGCTTGGGACGGCATTACCGGATTTTCGACCGTCCCGCTGAAGATATGGACGTATATCGGCTTTTTGTTTGCATTTACCGCATTTTTATACGGCTCATTGATTATTCTTCGAACGCTCGTCTATGGAAAAGATATTCCCGGTTACCCGTCGCTTTTGGCCTGCATCCTGTTTCTCGGCGGAATCCAGCTCATCGGTATCGGCATACTCGGCGAATATATCGGGCGTATCTATATCGAAACCAAACAGCGTCCCCGATATATTTTAAAAAACCGAAAGAAAGGATAATAAAATGGATGTAAAAGAAAGCGGTATTTTGGGCGACAGCATCAACAGCCATTGGTATTACGCATCCAAAGCACTTGCCGTTGCCAATCTTTTAAAAGGCAGAACCTTCAGCAAAGTGCTGGATGTCGGCGCAGGCTCCGCCTTTTTTTCACACTTCTTGCTGGAAAATTCCGATATACGCGAAGCATTGTGCATCGACACCGCCTACACGGGTGAAAAAGATGGGTCATATTGCGGCAAACCGATTCATTTCCGCCGTACCATCGGCATGAGCGATGCCGACCTGGTGCTGATGATGGATGTTTTGGAACACGTCGAAGACGACAAGGCAATGCTAGAGGACTATATCGCAAAAGTCCCTTCCGGCACGGAATTCCTCATTTCCGTACCCGCCTTCCAGTCCCTGTGGAGCGGGCACGACGAATTTTTGGGGCATTACCGCCGCTACCGCCTGATACAGCTCGAGAACTTAATCCGCAGCACCGGGCTGGCCGTCCTCGGGGGGAACTATTATTTTGGCGCAGTATTCCCCCTTGCCTCAACCGTCCGCCTGCTCGGACGGTTGAGATCCGGACAAAATCCCAAATCCCAACTGATGCGGCATCATCCCGTCATCAACCGCATACTGGCTTCAATATGCCGCCTCGAAATCCGCATACAAAAAAGCAACCGCTGCGCGGGACTGACCGCCTTTTGCCTTGCAAAGAAAAATAAAACCGATGCCGTCTGAAACTTTTCAGACGGCATTTTTCCAATCGGTTAAAATACACGGTCTATTTTTTTAGGAAATGCACCGTGGTTGCATCTGCCATCGACTTCATCCTCCATATCGACCAACACCTTCTTGCGCTGTCGGCGCAATACGGCATTTGGATTTACGCCATTTTATTTACTATTGTATTCTGCGAAACCGGCCTGATTATTACCCCTTTCTTGCCCGGCGATTCGCTGCTGTTTGCCGCCGGCGGGATTGCCGCGCTGGGCGGTATGGATATTCATTTAATGGTTGTGTTGTTGATGTTTGCCGCCATACTCGGCGACGCTCTCAATTTTACCGTCGGTAAGTATTTCGGCGGCAGGCTGTTCGCCAATCCCGATTCTAAAATCTTCCGACGCGAATATCTCGATAAAACCCACCGTTTTTACGAAAAACACGGCGGGAAAACCATCATCATTGCCCGTTTTGTACCCATCGTCCGCACCTTCGCCCCCTTTGTCGCCGGTATGGGGAAAATGCACTATGCCAAATTTATCCGCTACAACATCATCGGCGGCTTCTTGTGGGTTATCCTGTTTTCTTATGCAGGCTATTTCTTTGCCAACTTCCCCGTCGTAAAAAACAATCTGGGCTTGGTGATGGGCGGTATCATTATTGTTTCCGTCCTGCCCGGCATCATCGAAATTGCCCGCGCCAAACTTGCGGTAAAATCCAAACGGTAACTGTTGAGAATTTGTATCATGAATATATTATCCGTAGAAAACGCTTCCTTTGCCGTCGGCCATGTCGCCCTGCTCGACAAAACTTCCTTCCAACTCGACAGCGGCGAGAAAATCGGCTTAATCGGCCGCAACGGCGCGGGTAAATCTTCGTTTCTGAAAATCCTCGCCGGCGTGCAAAAGCTCGACGATGGACAGATTATCGTTCAAAATAACCTCAAAATCGTTTATGTACCGCAGGAGTCCTTTTTTGATAAGGATGCAACCGTATTTGATACCGTTGCCGAAGGATTGGGCGAAATTCGCGATTTATTGCGCCGTTACCACCGCGTCGGCCATGAGTTGGAAAACGGTTCGAGTGAAATTTTGTTGAAAGAACTCAACGAATTACAACTCGAAATCGAAGCGAAGGACGGCTGGAAACTGGATGCGGCAGTTAAGCAGACTTTGGGTGAACTTGGTTTGCCAGAAAATGAAAAAATCGGCAACCTTTCCGGCGGGCAGAAAAAGCGTGTCGCTTTGGCGCAGGCTTGGGTGCAAAAGCCTGACGTATTGCTGCTGGACGAACCGACCAACCATTTGGACATCGACGCAATTATCTGGCTGGAAAATCTGCTCAAAGCGTTTGAAGGCAGCTTGGTCGTGATTACCCACGACCGTCGTTTTTTGGACAATATTGCCACGCGAATCGTCGAACTTGACCGAGGCATTCTGCGCTCCTATCCCGGCTCGTTCTCCAAATACAGCGAGAAAAAAGCGCAGGAATTGGCGGTTGAAGCGGAACACAACCGCTTATTTGACAAATTTCATGCTCAAGAAGAAGCATGGATACGCAAAGGCATCGAAGCGCGCCGTACCCGTAACGAAGGACGCGTGCGCCGTTTGGAAGAACTGCGCCGCCAACGCGCCGAACGCCGCAACGTGCAGGGGCAGGTCAACTTCAAGCTCGACAGCGGCGAAAAAAGCGGCAAAATCATCGCCGAATTGGAACACGCCTCGTTTGCCTATGGCGACAAAGTTATCATGGACAAATTTTCCGCCATTTTGCAGCGCGGCGACAAAATCGGCCTAATCGGCCCCAACGGCATCGGCAAAACCACCTTCCTTAAGCTGATTTTGGGCGAATTGCAACCGACCTACGGCAGAATCCGCATCGGCAGTAAACAGGAAGTTGCTTATTTCGACCAATTCCGTAGCGCGTTGAATGAAAACGACACTGTGTTTTACACGCTCGGACAGGGCAACGATTACGTCGAAGTCGGCGGCAAGAAAAAACACGTCATGAGCTATTTGGAAGATTTCCTGTTCCATCCAGCCCGCGCACAAAGTCCTGTTTCATCGCTCTCCGGCGGTGAACGCAACCGCCTTTTACTGGCAAAACTCTTTACCCGTCCTGCTAATATTTTGGTCTTGGACGAACCGACCAACGACTTGGACATCGACACCCAAGAGTTGCTCGAAGATTTGCTGCGCGATTACCAAGGCACGGTATTCCTCGTCTCGCACGACCGTATGTTCCTCGACAATGTCATCACCCAAAGCATTGTTTTCGAAGGACAAGGCCGTCTGAAAGAATACATCGGCGGCTATCAGGACTATATCGACGCAAAATCGCGGGAAGATAAAATTCAGACGGCATCCGCACCCAAAGCATCCGATGCCGAACCCGCCAAAGAAAACCCAAAGCCAACCGCACGGTCAAACTGTCCTACAAAGAACAACGCGAACTCGACGCCCTGCCCGATGAAATCGCCGCTTTGGAAACCGAGCAGGCTGAAATCAATACCCAACTTTCCGATCCTGAAATTTTCAAAGATTACGAAAAAGCAGGTGCATTGCAAAACCGCGCCGAAGAAATCGAAACACTGCTCTTGGAAAAATTGGAACGCTGGGAGCTGCTGGAAACCAAACAGAACGGCAATGCCGTCTGAAATCAAATAGGAAGAAAAAAATGTTCAAACGACCTGAAGAAATCATCGTGCTGATACTTGCCGTCCTCTGGATTGCCGGTACGTATTTTCTCGCCGCCCTGTTTGGAGCGGATACTTATACCGTGTTAAAAATCACTGCCCTTACCCTGCTTTGGTCTGCCGCATCATTCCTCCTTTGGCAAAAAAACCTCAGTCGGCATATCTGGCCGCTGCTGCTCGGCTGCCTGACTGCCTGTTGGTGGCCGTATCTGAATCAATCGGTCGCACCTGATTCTTTACCTTGGTATGCATCATGGACGTTCAAAACCATCTTAGCCCTGATTCCCGTAACCACAGGTTATCTGTTTAAATGGAAACAATACCGGCAGCGCAAAACAAAACCGTAAGCCCGTCTTTTTTCAGACGGCATCTTCGGTCAGACTGTCAACAATTCCGATAAAATGCTATACTCGCACCCCTTATCATGCCGTCTGAAACCGCCTTTTGGGAAAGCAGAAATGATCAGCAAGCAAGAATACCAAGCCCAAGCCGCCCAAGGCTACAACCGCATCCCGCTCGTGCAAGAACTCCTTGCCGACTTGGATACGCCGCTTTCCCTCTATCTCAAACTCGCCAACCGTCCCTATACCTACCTGCTCGAATCCGTTGTCGGTGGCGAACGTTTCGGCCGCTATTCCTTTATCGGCCTGCCTTGCAGCCACTATCTCAAAGCCAGCGGCAAACACGTCGATGTTTACCAAAACGGCGAAATTGTCGAGCAACACGACGGCAATCCGCTGCCCTTTATCGAAGCCTTCCACAACCGTTTCAAAACACCCGAAATCCCAAGCCTGCCGCGCTTTACCGGCGGATTGGTCGGCTACTTCGGTTACGAAACCATCTACAATTTCGAACACTTCGCCCATCGCCTGAAAAACACCGCCAAAGCCGACCCGCTCGGCACGCCCGACATCTTGCTGATGCTGTCGCAAGAATTGGCGGTTATCGACAATTTGAGCGGCAAAATCCACCTCATCGTTTATGCCGATCCCTCGCAGCCCGACGGCTACGAACGCGCCCGCGAACGCCTCGAAGACATCCGCACCCAATTGCGCCAAAGCTGCACCATCCCGCTCTCGCTCGGCAGCAAACACACCGAAGCCGTCAGCGAGTTCGGCGAAGAGCCGTTCAAAGCCTGCGTTGATAAAATCAAAGACTACATCTTCGCAGGCGACTGTATGCAGGTTGTCCCCAGCCAGCGCATGAGCATGGAATTTACCGACAATCCGCTTGCCCTCTACCGCGCCCTGCGTACACTCAACCCTTCGCCTTACCTCTTTTACTACGATTTCGGCGATTTCCACATCGTCGGTTCCTCGCCCGAAATCCTCGTCCGCCGCGAACGCGACGACGTCATCGTCCGCCCCATCGCCGGCACGCGCCTGCGCGGCAAAACACCCGCCGAAGACCTTGCCAACGAGCAGGACTTATTAAGTGACGCCAAAGAAATCGCCGAACACGTCATGCTTATCGATTTAGGGCGCAATGACGTCGGCCGCATCAGCAAAACAGGCGAAGTCAAAGTAACCGATAAAATGGTGATTGAAAAATACTCCCATGTGATGCATATCGTCTCCAACGTCGAAGGCCGTCTGAAAGAGGGCATGACCAATATGGACATCCTCGCCGCCACCTTCCCTGCCGGCACACTCTCCGGCGCACCAAAAGTCCGCGCCATGGAAATCATCGAAGAAGTCGAACCAAGCAAACGCGGCATCTACGGCGGCGCCGTCGGCGTATGGGGTTTCAACAACGACATGGACTTGGCGATCGCCATCCGCACCGCCGTAGTGAAAAGCAACACGCTATACGTCCAAAGCGGCGCAGGCGTAGTTGCCGATTCCAATCCTGAATCAGAATGGCAGGAAACGCAAAACAAAGCCCGTGCCGTCATACACGCCGCGCAGATGGTGCAGGAAGGGTTGGATAGGTAGGCTTGGTGTTTTCAGACGGCATTGGTAGAGAAAAGTGAAAACCCAAAAACAAACAGCAATCGTTTGATTAAAACAGCCGCCTTTACCGCGTCATTCCCTCGCAGGTGGGAATCCGGAAATTTGAAATGACGGGAATCTCTAAATATTCCTGAAAGATTGAGATTCGGATTCCCGCCTATGCAAAGTGACGGATTGACAGTTTCAGACAAGCAAAAACAAACATCAAAACACAGACAGATTAAAACGCTATGAACAAATCCCCCATCCTCCCACCCGCTATGCTCGGCATCCTCGGCGGCGGACAATTAGGCAGAATGTTTACCGTTGCCGCCAAAACCATGGGCTACAAAGTAACCGTACTCGACCCCGATCCGAACGCGCCGGCGGCGGAATTTGCCGACCGCCATTTGTGTGCGCCGTTTGACGATCAAGCCGCTTTGGACGAGTTGGCAAAATGCGCAGCGGTTACCACTGAATTTGAAAACGTCAATGCCGACGCGATGCGCTTTCTGACAAAGCACACCAACGTTTCCCCAAGCGGCGACTGTGTGGCCATTGCACAAAACCGCATTCAGGAAAAAGCGTGGATACGCAAAGCGGGATTGCAAACCGCGCCGTATCAAGTGGTTTGTAAAACCGAAGACATTACTGAAGCAAGCGCGCAATTCCTGCCCGGCATCCTGAAAACGGCTACTCTGGGCTACGACGGTAAAGGTCAAATCCGCGTCAAAACGGTGGACGAACTCAAAGCCGCGTTTGCCGAACACGGCGGCGTGGATTGCGTTTTGGAAAAAATGGTGGATTTACGCGGCGAAATTTCCGTTATCGTATGCCGTCTGAACAATGACAACGTGCAAACCTTCGACCCCGCCGAAAATATCCACGAAAACGGCATCTTGGCTTATTCCATCGTCCCCGCGCGGTTGAGTGCCGACGTGCAGCAACAGGCGCGGCAGATGGCGCAACGCTTGGCGGACGAATTAGATTATGTCGGCGTGTTGGCGGTGGAAATGTTCGTCGTCGGCGACACGCATGAATTGGTCGTCAACGAAATCGCGCCGCGCCCGCACAATTCCGGCCACCATACGATAGATGCCTGCGCAACAGACCAGTTCCAGCAACAGGTACGCATTATGTGCAACCTGCCGCCTGCTGATACCAAGTTGCTTTCTTCATGCTGCATGGCGAATATTTTGGGCGACGTTTGGCAGGAAGACGGCGGCGAACCCAAATGGCTGCCGCTGCAAAGCCATCCGAATGCACATTTACACCTTTACGGCAAAAAAGCCGCGCGGAAAGGTCGGAAAATGGGGCATTTTACCGTTTTAACCACCGATTCGGACACCGCATTTCAAGAAGCAAAAAAACTGCATCAGTCCCTATAATCCGACCAACGGCACAAATGCCGTCTGAAGCCGCCGACATACCGCCATGAGCCTGCTGACACTGTTACGCCCCGCCACCATGCAAGACTGCAAAGACATCTTCAAAGTCCATCTGCACTCCGTCCAATACACCTGCATCCTCAGCTACAACGAACACGCCCTAAAAGTATGGGAAGGCTTGTTAAACACGGAAAGCTACCTGCCGACCATTTCAGATCCCGACAAAGCACTTTGGGTTGCCGAATACAAAGGCAACATACAGGGATTTTTCCAAATCGACTGCCGCGAAGCGCAGCTTGACGCACTTTACGTCCACCCCTTGTTCCACAATCTGGGGCTGGGCACTTCGCTGCTTCATCAGGCGGAAACCATCGCCCGCCGGTCCGGCCTGGGTTTCCTGAAACTCTACGCATCGCTCAACTCCGTCCCGTTTTACCTTCTCAACCGCTACGAATCACTCGGTTCGGCAGTATTGCAGCTTGACCCCAGCATCAAAATCAAATGCGAACTGATGCGCAAACACCTCTAATCCATCCTTATAACCAAAACTGATAATCTTCAAATCAAACATTATTTCCACAAGCGCAGACAGCCGTATAAAGTTGCCCCATCTACCAACCGACAGGACAAGCATATGAAAACCTACGCACCGGCACTCTATACCGCAGCCCTGCTCACCGCCTGCAGCCCCGCAGCCGATTCAAACCATCCGTCCGGACAAAATGCCCCGGCCAATACCGAATCCGACGGAAAAAACATTACCCTGCTCAATGCCTCATACGATGTAGCACGGGATTTCTACAAAGAATACAACCCCTTATTTATCAAAGCATACCAATCCGAACACCCCGGCACATCCGTCAGCATCCAACAGTCCCACGGCGGCTCCAGCAAACAGGCATTATCCGTAGCCAACGGACTTCAAGCCGATGTCGTCACCATGAACCAATCCTCCGACATCGACCTGCTCGAAAAAAAAGGGCTGGTAGAAAAAGGCTGGCAACAAGCCCTCCCCGACCACGCCGCGCCCTACACCAGCACTATGGTTTTCCTTGTCCGAAAAAACAACCCCAAACAGATCCGCGATTGGAACGACCTTGCCAAAGACGGCGTTAACATCGTCATTGCCAATCCCAAAACCACAGGCAACGGACGCTACGCCTTCCTCGGCGCATACGGTTACGGCCTGAAAGCCACCAACGGCAACGAACAGGAAACCCAAAAACTCGTTGCAGCCATTCTCAAAAACACCCCCGTTTTTGAAAACGGAGGACGAGCCGCCACCACCACCTTCACACAACGAAACATCGGCGACGTACTCATCACTTTTGAAAACGAAGCCAACTACGTCAGCAAAAAACTGACAAAAGGACAATTCGAGATTGTTTATCCCAGCTACACCATTTCCGCCGAAAGCCCAGTTGCCGTCGTAAACAGCGTCGTCGGAAAAAAAGGCACACAGGAAGCCGCCCAATCCTATCTCGAATACCTTTGGAGCGAACCGGCGCAAGAACTCGCCGCATCGCTCTACCTGCGCCCGCGTAACGCCGAAGTATTGGCACGGCACAAAGCCGACTTCCCAGACTTAGACACCTTCTCTCCCGAAGAAAAATTCGGCGGCTGGGAAAAAATCATGAAAACCTACTTCGCCGACGGCGGCATATTCGACCTCCTGACCGCACAAAAATGACCGCTATGCCGTCTGAACCACCTTTCAGACGGCATTTCACACATCAAAACAGAAAAACCGCGCCCAAAATCATCATCATAAGACACAACGGCAAACCGGATACAAAACCCAACACCGCCGCCAAAATGCCGTCTGAAGCCGTCGGCGCAACCATCCTTATCTGGGGCGCGCTTCATCAAATGGGCGCATAACTTTCCTTAACCATCCCTTTTGACAGCCAAATAAACAGTGCTTTTGCCTGTCAGAAACAAAACCAATATTTTGCAGTTCGTATCGGAACATTTATAAAACATCAGATTTCCGTGTTTCGCGTTTCTGGCAATTCAAGATTGGCAAAACCATTAACCTGCTTCGCAAGGCAGGTTTTTAAAACTTTATCAGGTATTCGGGCATATCGGTTCGACCGTCCCGCATTTCCGGCAATCAACACTGCCGACGGTTGCCGCATTTCTTTTTGATATACAATCACACTTTCAAAAAACATACGACGGCAACAAAATCATCCTCCCCCGATTGGCAAACATTCCGGCAAATTAAAACCCCGCCCGAAACAGCCATCGGACAAATAACAGGAAAAAATATGAATACCGACTTCCAAAACATCCTCAAACAACTGGGCAAACAGGCCAAAAAAGAAGCGGCAGAAAAACAGGAAGCCGAAAAAAACAAGCAAAAACAAGAACAAGATTTGGATTTTTCACAAGCAGTCGGACAAGTCTCCCCATTAAAAAACCGGCAACAATATTATGCACCGCCCGACAAAACCCCCATCAAAGTCCGTCCTAAAGATACCCGCACCGACGAAGAAAACTATTTCTACATCGGCAGCACATACAATGAACCGCCCGCCAGCTTCAGCAAAAACGGACAGGGAAAAAACGACATCCAACGCCTGAAAAACGGATACTATCCCGTCGTTACCGATGTCGACCTACACGGCTACA
>ADBE01000066.1 GCA_000176735.1 Neisseria polysaccharea ATCC 43768
TTTCCTTTGCTTTTTCCAGCTTCTAGAAGTCCCTACATTCCTTTTCTCATTGCCTTTTTTCTCCATGTTCAAAACAAGCAATAGTGAGATATTCTCAGATGGCATTCCTCTGGCCTTCTCTTCTACTTCCTTCTTCCACTTTTAAAGGGTTTTGTAATGGTGTGTGGATATATGGAAGGCAAATCCATGTCCAGAATCAGTGTCTATTCCATTAAGAGAGAAACACTGCCAGAGTACAGTTCTTTCTAACTTCTTTAGGGAAAGGTGAAAGATAAGATTAACAGTATATATTTTTGTCAATGGGGCAGTGTCCTTCCTTGAGAGGACCTTGCCTCCCCTTCCTTCTAGGGGTTCTGTTTGTTTAAACTTGCTCAAGTCTGAGAGTTGATTGAGGTGCAGTGGCTCTCTGCTTTGAGGATTCAAGTTGAGTTTACAACCTAGAACCCTTTCTCTTATATAGATCAGATAGGAATAAATTGGCCATCTATTTCTTTTCTAGGGTACACCATGATC
>ADBE01000065.1 GCA_000176735.1 Neisseria polysaccharea ATCC 43768
ATTGCTGCCAGGGGGGAGGGAGAGAGAAGAGTTTATTATTAAGGTGTTTTAAAAAACAAAAACAAAAGACAGCTTTTATGCTAAGTCTTGGTTGTACAAGAGAAAAATTATTTATGAAACTTTGCTACTTTTACTCTGTCCTTATCCATTAACCATGATAGTGTGAAGGAAATTATGGATTGAAAGGTAATTTAATAAATCCGACTGGCATTCTCAGTATATGTGAAAACAAACTGAAAGATTCTAACAGCCGTTAGCATGCAAAAATAACTTGTGAACTGAGATTACAACTAGGTTAATTCATTTTTATTCTAGTATTTTTTTTAAGTTTATTTATTTTGAGAGAGAAAGAGAGAGCAGGGGGAAGGGCAGAGAGGAGAGAGAGAGAATCCCAAGCAGGCTCTGCACAGTGTCAGCATAGAGCCCAACAGAGGGCTCAATCTTAGGAACCATGAGATCATGACCTGCGTCAAAATCAAGAGTCGGATGCTTAAGCGACTGAGCCACCCAGGCGCCCCTATTTAGTA
>ADBE01000064.1 GCA_000176735.1 Neisseria polysaccharea ATCC 43768
AAAATTAAAAGAAAACTCAGCCTTTACTGCATTTTGGGAAACACAGGCCAATGCAAATGTCCTTTTATTTTTTATTTTTTTAGTAGTCTCTACACCCAATGTGTGGCTTGAACTCATGACCCTGGGATCAAGAGTCGAAAGCTCCCCCAACCAGGCACCCCACAAACATCCTTGGTTTGAGTTTCACCAGGTGACCACTCCCTAGCGGGGCAGGTGAGGAAAGGCAGTGATTCCTCTGAGGCTTTCCCTCATCCCTAGTGCCTCCGGGTGAAAGGGCCTCACTCACAGGATGCCCCAGACACACGTGCCCGATCCTGTCCACGTCCTTCCTTCAGACTTGGATGGCTTCCTATGGGCAGCCTGGGTGGTGTGGCTCAAATCCTCTACCAGACGACTGAAGGAAACACATGGAGGCATTTGTTTGGTAACAATGACAAGAAACAAGAGAGTGGGGCACAATCTTAGAGAATATGTGCATAGTAATCACTACCAGCACTGAGACAACCATTT
>ADBE01000063.1 GCA_000176735.1 Neisseria polysaccharea ATCC 43768
TAAGAATTTTATTATTTTTGGTGCATTTGTAAATAGAATTGTTTTTATCTTGCTGGTATTTTGGTTGTATTTTTATACACTAATAACAATTTATGTATTAATTTTATATCCTGCAGCTTTTGAATTCATTTATTCTAATAGTTTTTTGGTAGAGTCTCAGGGGTTTCTATGTGTAGTATCATGTCATCTGCAAATAGTGACAATTTTACTTCTTTCTTACCAGTTGTCTGATTGCTGTGGCTAGGATTCTCAGTACTATGTTTAATAAGAGTGGTGAGAGTGGACATCCTTGTTTCGTTCCTGAACTTAGGGGGAAAGTTCTCACGTTTTCACCATTGGGTATGATGTTAGCTGTAGGTTTTTCATATATGGCCTTTGTTATGTTGAGATATGTTTCTTCTAAACTCACTTTGTTGTAAGTTTTTATCATAAAAGTATGTTGAATTTTGTCTAAAAACTTTTTCTGCATCTATTGAAATGATCATATGATTTGTGTCCTTCATTTTGATAATGTGACATATCACAGTG
>ADBE01000062.1 GCA_000176735.1 Neisseria polysaccharea ATCC 43768
GGCAGAGAGAGGAAGAGAGAGAATCCCAAGCAGGCTCTGTGCTGAGAGTGGTGCTTGATTCCATGAACTATGAGATCATGACCTGAGGCAAAATCCAGACACTTAACTGACTGAGCCACCAAGGTGCCCCTGGCCCCAAACCATTCTTACTTATAATTTGAATCCATTGTCATAATGTGTTGAATCATATTTAACTTTTTATTTGATGAGTGGGACACCCACATAGGTGTGGTAATGTTTATATTAAACATAAATACATAATTTCTTTGATTCTTCTAGTATGTAAAGAATTCCTGAACCGATTCTATAACTCCCTGATAGCCAGAGGAGTCAACTTTTTCCCCGGACACCATAGAAAAGGAATTGGTCAGCTTTTGCTTGGATGTCAAAGGAAAGAAAACCGCCTGGTATGGTACATTTTCACCTTTCATTTTCCCTTATGCTTGAAGAAAAGTGTTAATGGCTTCGTTTCTCATCTTAGTCTTAATGTCTCCTGCTTAGATGCTTGCCTCAAGGATGTTC
>ADBE01000061.1 GCA_000176735.1 Neisseria polysaccharea ATCC 43768
CTTTTTTAAAGAACGTAATGTTTTTATCATTATGTGAGACATCCATACTGTCTAAAGTAAAATACATAAAACAAGATATATTCAGAAAAGTTTAGCTTCTATCACTGTCCTCTCTAACATATTTCCTTCCTTGTCCTATAAGTCACATTAAAAAATATTTTTTTCAGTTTACCTTTCCATTTTTTTAATGTTTATTTATTTTGAGAGAGAGAAAGGGAGAAAGTACATGCAGTGGGAGAGGGGCAGAGAGAGAAGGAGAGAAAGACTCCCAAACAGGCTTCACGCTATCAACACAGACCCTGACATGGGGCTTGATCCCACAACCATGAGATCATGACCTGAGCTGAAATCAAGAGTTGGATGCTTAACTGACTGAGCTACCCAGGCACCCCAATCCTTCCATTTTTTAATGTAAAAATACATTTACATATTTCCTCCCTTTATTAAACAATAGCATAGCACACATGCTTTTCTCTAATGCACTTTTTTCACTCAAGTATATTCTGTAGCTCATGACATAGCAGAAT
>ADBE01000060.1 GCA_000176735.1 Neisseria polysaccharea ATCC 43768
AGGCGGCAGAACAAGGGTTAGCCCAAGCCCAATCGGATTTGGGTCTGATGTATTACAAAGGCGAAGGAGTCCGTCAAGACAATGCACAGGCAGTGCATTGGTTTCGCAAGGCAGCAGAACAAGGGTTAGCCCAAGCCCAAAGTAATTTGGGTGTGATGTATGCACAAGGGCGAGGAGTCCGTCAAGACGATGCACAGGCAGCGCAGTGGTTTCGCAAGGCTGCAGAACAAGAGTATGCCGATGCCCAAAATAATTTGGGTGTGATGTATGAACAAGGGCAAGGCGTGCTCCAAGACCTCGCCCTTGCCCAAGAATGGTACGGTAAGGCTTGCGACAACGGAAACCAAGACGGCTGCGACAATTACCAACGCCTGAAGGCGGGTTATTGAACAGCCCGCGATGCCGTCTGAAAGCGGCTTGAGTAGGAGCGGACATCTTCCTGCTCAATATGATTTGTTTTAGGACAAAACCAAAATGACTTTTCAAAATAAAAAAATCCTCGTTGCCGGACTTGGCGGCACGGGTATTTCCATGATTGCCTACTTGCGCAAAAACGGCGCTGAGGTGGCCGCTTATGATGCGGAGTTGAAGCCCGAGCGCGTGTCGCAAATCGGCAAGATGTTTGACGGGCTGGTGTTTTACACGGGCCGTCTGAAAGATGCGCTCTCCAACGGTTTCGATATTCTGGCGCTCAGTCCCGGCATCAGTGAGCGTCAGCCGGATATCGAGGCGTTCAAGCAAAACGGCGGGCGCGTATTGGGCGACATCGAATTGCTGGCGGACATTGTGAACCACCGTGGCGACAAGGTGATTGCGATTACCGGCAGCAACGGCAAAACCACGGTAACGAGCCTGGTCGGCTATCTCTGCATCAAGTGCGGGCTGGATACTGTCATCGCTGGCAATATCGGCACGCCGGTTTTGGAGGCGGAATGGCAGCGTGAAGGCAAAAAGGCGGACGTGTGGGTGTTGGAGCTTTCCAGCTTCCAACTGGAAAACACCGAAAGCCTGCGCCCGACTGCGGCGACGGTGCTGAACATTTCCGAAGACCATCTCGACCGCTACGATGACTTGCTCGACTACGCGCATACCAAGGATAAGATTTTCCGTGGCGATGGCGTGCAGGTTTTGAATGCGGACGATGCGTTCTGCCGCGCGATGAAGCGTGCCGGGCGCGAGGTAAAATGGTTTTCGTTGGAACACGAAGCCGATTTTTGGTTGGAACGCGAGACGGGTACTTTGAAACAAGGCGATGAAGACTTGATTGCCACGCAAGACATTCCGTTGCAAGGCTTGCACAACGCCGCCAACGTGATGGCTGCCGTCGCCTTGTGCGAGGCCGTCGGTTTGCCGCGTGAAGCATTGCTCGAACACGTTAAAACCTTCCAAGGCCTGCCGCACCGCGTGGAAAAAATCGGCGAGAAAAACGGCGTGGTGTTCATCGACGACAGCAAAGGCACGAACGTCGGCGCGACCGCCGCCGCGATTGCCGGTTTGCAAAATCCGCTCTTCGTGATTTTGGGCGGCATGGGCAAAGGGCAGGACTTCACGCCCCTGCGCGATGCGCTTGCCGGCAAGGCAAAAGGTGTGTTCTTGATCGGTGTCGATGCGCCGCAAATCCGCCGCGATTTGGACGGCTGCGGTCTGAATATGACCGACTGCGCCACTTTGGAAGAAGCCGTTCAGACGGCATACGCCCAAGCTGAAGCGGGTGATATCGTGCTGCTCAGCCCCGCCTGCGCGAGCTTTGATATGTTCAAAGGCTATGCGCACCGTTCGGAAGTGTTTATCGAAGCGTTTAAGGCTTTGTGATACCGTCTGAAACGCAAACGCCGTCATTGTTGGGCGGCAAGTAAAGATTTAGAATATTGATTGGGGATGTATCGTATGTTCGGACGGCATTATCTGCCGTCTGAAATTTTTGCCCTTTGCGGCAGGTGCAAACAGAATGACAGGTGGTTTTTTGAAGATTTCGGAAGTATTGGTAAAAGTGGGCGACGGTGTCCACACTCTGCTGCTCGACAGGCCGATTGTGCGCGATGGCAGGAAATTCGACGCTCCGCTTTTGTGGATGGTGGTGCTGATGACGGCGTTCAGCCTGCTGATGATTTATTCAGCTTCTGTGTATTTGGCATCGAAGGAAGGCGGCGATCAGTTTTTCTATTTGACCAGACAGGCGGGGTTCGTCGTTGCCGGCCTTATAGCGAGCGGTTTTTTATGGTTTCTTTGCAGGATGAGGACATGGCGGCGGCTTGTACCGTGGATTTTTGCCTTATCCGGCCTGTTGCTGGTAGTCGTATTGATTGCCGGGCGCGAAATCAATGGCGCGACCCGTTGGATACCTTTGGGTCCGTTGAATTTCCAGCCGACCGAGCTGTTCAAGCTGGCGGTCATCCTTTATTTGGCAAGCCTGTTCACGCGCCGTGAAGAAGTGTTGCGCAGCATGGAAAGTTTGGGTTGGCAGTCGATTTGGCGGGGGACGGCCAACCTGATTATGTCCGCCACCAATCCGCAGGCACGTCGTGAAACATTAGAAATGTACGGCCGTTTCCGGGCGATCATCCTGCCGATTATGCTGGTGGCGTTCGGTTTGGTGCTGATAATGGTACAGCCGGATTTCGGTTCGTTTGTCGTCATTACCGTCATTACCGTTGGAATGCTGTTTCTGGCAGGATTGCCGTGGAAATATTTTTTCGTCCTGGTAGGCAGCGTCTTGGGTGGGATGGTGCTGATGATTACCGCCGCTCCCTACCGTGTGCAGCGGGTAGTGGCATTTTTGGACCCGTGGAAAGACCCGCAGGGTGCCGGCTACCAGCTTACCCACTCTCTGATGGCAATCGGGCGCGGAGAGTGGTTCGGTATGGGTTTGGGTGCGAGTTTGAGCAAACGCGGCTTTCTGCCGGAAGCGCATACCGATTTTATTTTTGCCATCATCGCCGAAGAATTCGGCTTCTTCGGCATGTGCGTGCTGATATTCTGTTACGGCTGGCTGGTGGTGCGGGCGTTTTCCATCGGCAAGCAGTCGCGCGATTTGGGTTTGACTTTCAACGCCTATATCGCTTCGGGTATCGGCATTTGGATCGGTATCCAAAGTTTCTTCAATATCGGTGTGAACATCGGTGCTTTGCCGACCAAAGGTCTGACGCTGCCGTTGATGTCCTATGGCGGTTCGTCAGTCTTTTTCATGCTGATCAGCATGATGCTGCTGTTGCGTATAGATTATGAAAACCGCCAGAAAATGCGCGGTTACCGGGTGGAGTAAATCATGGGCAGTAAAACCTTTATGCTGATGGCGGGCGGAACGGGCGGACATATTTTCCCCGCGCTGGCGGTGGCGGATTCATTGCGCACGCGCGGCCATCATGTAATTTGGCTGGGCAGCAAGGATTCGATGGAAGAGCGCATCGTGCCGCAATATGACATCCTGCTCGAAATGCTGGCGATTAAAGGCGTGCGCGGCAACGGCATCAAACGCAAGCTGATGCTGCCGTTTACTTTGTATCAAACCGTCCGCGAAGCGCAGCGGATTATCCGCAAACACCGTGTCGAGTGCGTTATCGGGTTCGGCGGTTTCGTTACCTTCCCCGGCGGTTTGGCGGCGAAGTTATTGGGCGTGCCGATTGTGATCCACGAGCAAAACGCCGTGGCAGGATTGTCCAACCGCCACCTGTCGCGCTGGGCGAAACGTGTGCTGTACGCTTTTCCGAAAGCGTTCAGCCACGAAGGCGGTTTGGTCGGCAACCCCGTCCGCGCCGATATTAGCAACCTGCCCGCGCCTTCCGAACGCTTCCAAGGGCGTGAAGGTCGTCTGAAAATTTTGGTGGTCGGCGGCAGTTTGGGCGCGGACGTTTTGAACAAAACCGTACCGCAGGCATTGGCTTTGCTGCCCGACAATGCGCGTCCGCAGATGTACCACCAATCGGGGCGCAACAAGCTGGGCAGCTTGCAGGCGGATTACGACGCGCTGGGCGTGAAAGCCGAATGCGTGGAATTTATTACCGATATGGTGTCCGCCTACCGCGATGCCGATTTGGTGATTTGCCGTGCTGGCGCGCTGACGATTGCCGAGTTGACGGCGGCGGGATTGGGTGCGTTGTTAGTGCCGTATCCTCACGCCGTTGATGACCATCAAACCGCCAACGCGCGTTTTATGGTGCAGGCGGAGGCGGGATTGCTGTTGCCGCAAACCCAGTTGACGGCGGAAAAACTCGCCGAGATTCTCGGCGGCTTAAACCGCGAAAAATGCCTCAAATGGGCAGAAAACGCCCGTACGTTGGCGCTGCCGCACAGTGCGGACGACGTGGCGGAAGCCGCTATCGAGTGTACGGCATGATGACATGATGCGATAAACGAAACAGATGCCGTCTGAAAACCACGAAACCGGTTTCAGACGGCCTTATATTTTGTTTTTTCTGGTGTTTCGGTATATGAAATCGAGTTTGAAAATGGGCAGGAAAGCAGGGTTTGCCGCTGGGTGCAGCCTTATTTTTAACTATATTGCCATCGATATGAAATCCTGTATGCCGAAACATCTGTAATTTACAAGAAAACTATGGCGTAGAAGCGGATAGCCCTTTAAAATAACGCCTTTACGCATCGAAATCCACCGGAACGCAACATTATGATGAAAAATCGAGTGACCAACATCCATTTTGTCGGTATCGGCGGCGTCGGCATGAGCGGTATCGCCGAAGTCTTGCACAATTTGGGCTTTAAAGTTTCCGGTTCGGATCAGGCGCGAAATGCCGCTACCGAGCATTTGAGCAGCCTAGGCATTCAAGTTTATCCCGGCCATACCGCAGAACACGTTAACGGTGCGGATGTTGTCGTTACCTCTACCGCCGTCAAAAAAGAAAATCCCGAAGTTGTCGCTGCGCTGGAGCAGCAAATCCCCGTCATTCCGCGCGCCTTGATGCTGGCGGAACTGATGCGCTTCCGTGACGGCATCGCCATCGCTGGTACGCACGGCAAAACTACGACCACCAGCCTGACCGCTTCTATCCTCGGCGCGGCAGGACTCGACCCCACTTTCGTTATCGGCGGTAAACTCAATGCCGCAGGTACCAACGCCCGTTTGGGCAAAGGCGAATACATCGTCGCCGAAGCCGACGAATCCGATGCCTCTTTCCTACATCTAACCCCGATTATGTCCGTCGTCACCAATATCGACGAAGACCATATGGATACCTACGGACACAGCGTTGAAAAACTGCATCAGGCGTTTGTTGATTTTATCCACCGTATGCCGTTCTACGGCAAAGCGTTTTTGTGTATCGACAGCGAACACGTCCGCGCGATTTTGCCCAAAGTGAGCAAACCCTACGCCACCTACGGTTTGGACGATACCGCCGACATCTACGCCACCGACATCGAAAACGTCGGCGCGCAAATGAAATTCACCGTCCATGTTCAAATGAAAGGACATGAGCAGGAGTCGTTTGAAGTTGTTTTGAATATGCCCGGCAGACACAACGTGCTGAACGCATTGGCAGCCATCGGCGTGGCGCTGGAAGTCGGCGCATCGGTTGAAGCGATCCAAAAAGGCTTGCTCGGCTTTGAAGGTGTCGGCCGCCGCTTCCAAAAATACGGCGACATCAAGTTGCCAAACGGCGGAACCGCGCTCTTGGTGGACGACTACGGACACCACCCCGTCGAAATGGCGGCAACCCTCGCCGCCGCACGCGGCGCGTATCCCGACAAACGCCTGGTGCTCGCCTTCCAACCGCACCGTTATACCCGCACGCGCGATTTGTTTGAAGACTTTACCAAAGTACTCAATACCGTTGACGCGCTGGTGCTGACCGAAGTTTATGCCGCCGGCGAAGAGCCGATTGCCGCCGCCGACTCCCGCGCCCTTGCACGCGCCATCCGCGTATTGGGCAAACTTGAGCCGATTTACTGCGAAAATGTTGCCGACCTGCCGCAAATGCTGCTGAATGTTTTGCAGGACGGCGATGTTGTGTTGAATATGGGCGCGGGAAGCATCAACCGCGTCCCCGCCGCGCTACTGGAATTGTCGAAACAGATTTGAGGCACACCCGCCTGACAGACGGAACATCATATAAAGGTCGTCTGAAACCGCAAATCAGGTTTCAGACGACCTCTGGCAACAAGCATAAAGCAATCAGGAAAGAACAAAAAACAATGCAGAATTTTGGCAAAGTGGCCGTATTGATGGGCGGTTTTTCCAGCGAACGAGAAATCTCGCTGGACAGCGGCACCGCCATTTTGAACGCCTTAAAAAGCAAAGGCATAGACGCACACGCCTTCGATCCTAAAGAAACGCCGTTATCCGAACTGAAGGAGCGGGGCTTTCAGACAGCATTCAACATCCTTCACGGTACTTACGGCGAAGACGGAGCTGTTCAGGGTGCATTGGAGCTGTTGGGCATTCCCTATACCGGCAGCGGTGTCGCCGCATCCGCCATCGGCATGGACAAATACCGCTGCAAACTGATTTGGCAGGCATTGGGACTGCCCGTTCCCGAGTTCGCCGTCCTGCACGAAGACTCCGATTTTGATGCTGTCGAGCAGCAGCTCGGTTTGCCCATGTTCGTTAAACCGGCAGCCGAAGGCAGCAGCGTCGGCGTGGTGAAAGTCAAAGAAAAAGGCCGTCTGAAAAGCGTGTACGAAGAATTGAAACACCTTCAGGGCGAAATCATTGCCGAACGTTTTATCGGCGGCGGCGAATATTCCTGCCCCGTCCTGAACGGCAAAGGGCTGCCCGGCATACACATCATTCCCGCAACCGAGTTTTACGACTACGAAGCCAAGTACAACCGAGACGACACCATTTATCAATGTCCTTCGGAAGATCTGACCGAAGCCGAAGAAAGCCTGATGCGCGAACTGGCGGTTCGCGGCGCGCAGGCAATCGGTGCGGAAGGCTGTGTGCGCGTCGATTTCCTCAAAGATACCGACGGCAAACTCTATCTGTTGGAAATCAACACCCTGCCCGGTATGACGAGCCATAGTTTAGTACCGAAATCCGCTGCCGTTACGGGCGTGGGTTTTGCCGATTTATGTATTGAAATTTTGAAGACCGCACATGTGGGATAATGCCGAAGCGATGGAACGGCTGACGCGCTGGCTGCTTGTCATGATGGCGATGCTGCTTGCTGCGTCCGGGCTGGTTTGGTTTTACAATTCGAATCATCTGCCCGTCAAGCAGGTGTCGCTGAAGGGCAACCTGGTTTATTCCGATAAGAAGGCATTGGGCAGTTTGGCGAAAGAATACATCCATGGGAATATTTTGAGGACGGACATCAATGGCGCACAGGAGGCCTACCGCCGGTATCCATGGATTGCGTCGGTCATGGTGCGCCGCCGTTTTCCCGATACGGTTGAGGTCGTCCTGACCGAGCGCAAGCCGATTGCACGTTGGGGCGATCATGCCTTGGTGGATGGCGAGGGAAATGTCTTTAAGGCACATTTAAACAGGCCAAGCCTGCCGGTATTCAGGGGCGCGGAAGGAACGTCTGCCGAAATGCTCCGCCGTTATGACGAATTTTCGACTGTTTTGGCAAAACAGGGTCTGGGCATCAAAGAGATGACCTATACGGCACGTTCGGCGTGGAATGTCGTTTTGGACAACGGCATCACCGTCAGGCTCGGTCGGGAAAACGATATAAAACGTCTCCGGCTTTTTACCGAGGCGTGGCAACATCTGTTGCGTAAAAATAAAAATCGGTTATCCTATGTGGATATGAGGTATAAGGACGGATTTTCAGTCCGCTATGCTTCTGACGGTTTACCCGAAAAAGAATCCGAAGAATAGTGGGAACAGGTATCGGACAGATTACGGCCGTGCCGTCTGAAATGGTGCGACGCAAATTTCAATCAGTTTTAAGAGCAGACGAACAATGGAACAGCAGAAAAGATACATCAACGTACTGGATATCGGTACGTCTAAAGTCCTCGCACTGATCGGGGAAGTTCAAGATGACGACAAAATCAACATCGTCGGTTTGGGGCAGGCTCCTTCACGGGGCTTGCGCGCGGGCATGGTAACCAATATCGATGCCACCGTCCAAGCCATCAGGCAGGCGGTCAATGATGCCGAGCTGATGGCGGATACCAAAATTACCCACGTTACCACAGGTATCGCAGGCAACCACATCCGCAGTCTTAATTCGCAAGGTGTGGTTAAAATTAAAGACGGGGAAGTCACGCAGGCAGACATCGATCGCGCCATTGAAACGGCAAAGGCAATCAATATCCCGCCCGATCAAAAAATTCTCGATGCCGTGGTTCAAGACTACATTATTGACACCCAACTTGGCGTGAGGGAGCCCATCGGTATGAGCGGTGTGCGTTTGGATACGCGGGTGCACATCATTACCGGTGCAAGTACGGCAGTGCAGAATGTCCAAAAATGTATCGAGCAGTGCGGCTTGAAAAGCGATCAGATCATGCTTCAGCCGTTGGCAAGCGGGCAGGCGGTGCTGACTGAAGATGAAAAAGACCTCGGCGTATGCGTCATCGACATTGGTGGCGGAACGACCGATATTGCCGTTTATATGAACGGCGCCATCCGCCATACGTCCGTCATTCCGGCCGGTGGTAATCTGATTACCAAAGATTTGTCCAAATCGTTGAGAACACCTCTCGATGCCGCCGAGTACATTAAAATCCATTATGGCGTGGCATCATGCGATACGGAAGGCTTGGGTGAGATGATTGAAGTTCCGGGCGTGGGTGATCGGACATCGCGTCAGGTTTCCAGTAAGGTTTTGGCAGCAATCATCAGCGCACGTATTCAGGAGATTTTTGGCGTAGTGCTGGGTGAGCTGCAAAAATCGGGTTTCCCCAAAGAAGTGCTGAATGCGGGTATCGTTCTGACCGGCGGTGTGTCCATGATGACCGGGATTGTGGAATTTGCCGAAAAAATCTTCGATCTGCCTGTACGCACCGGTGCACCCCAAGAAATGGGCGGTTTGTCCGACCGCGTCCGCACACCGCGCTTTTCTACCGCTATCGGGCTGCTTCATGCAGCATGCAAGTTGGAAGGAAACTTGCCGCAGCCGGAAAACGGTACAGTGCAAGAGAGGGAAGAGGGCGGCGGTTTGTTGGCAAGATTGAAGCGGTGGATTGAAAACAACCTTTGAACAGGTGGATTACCGTTTGACAGGTGAGAAGTATTTTGCCAGCAGCAAGATACTTCTTATATAATAAATAATAATTTATTTAAACCGTCCTCTGAAAGGGGCGAGCAGGAGTTTTTGAATGGAATTTGTTTACGACGTGGCAGAATCGGCAGTCAGCCCTGCGGTAATTAAAGTAATCGGCTTGGGCGGCGGCGGTTGCAATGCAATCAATAATATGGTTGCCAACAATGTGCGCGGTGTGGAGTTTATCAGTGCCAATACGGATGCGCAGTCTCTGGCAAAAAACCATGCGGCGAAGAGAATCCAGTTGGGTACGAATCTGACACGCGGTTTGGGCGCGGGCGCGAATCCTGATATCGGTCGTGCAGCAGCCCAGGAAGACCGGGAAGCCATTGAAGAAGCCATCCGCGGTGCGAATATGCTGTTTATCACGACAGGTATGGGCGGCGGTACCGGTACCGGTTCGGCGCCGGTTGTTGCTGAGATTGCCAAGTCTTTGGGCATTCTGACCGTTGCCGTGGTTACCCGCCCGTTCGCATATGAAGGCAAACGCGTCCATGTGGCACAGGCAGGGTTGGAACAGTTGAAAGAACACGTCGATTCGCTGATCATCATCCCGAACGACAAACTGATGACCGCCTTGGGTGAAGACGTAACGATGCGCGAAGCCTTCCGCGCTGCCGACAATGTATTGCGCGATGCGGTCGCAGGCATTTCCGAAGTGGTAACTTGCCCGAGCGAAATCATCAATCTCGACTTTGCCGACGTGAAAACCGTGATGAGCAACCGCGGTATCGCTATGATGGGTTCGGGTTATGCACAAGGTATCGACCGTGCGCGTATGGCAACCGATCAGGCCATTTCCAGCCCTCTGTTGGATGATGTAACCTTGGACGGAGCACGCGGTGTGCTGGTCAATATTACGACTGCTCCGGGTTGCCTGAAAATGTCCGAGTTGTCTGAAGTCATGAAAATCGTCAACCAAAGCGCGCATCCCGATTTGGAATGCAAATTCGGTGCTGCTGAAGACGAGACCATGAGCGAAGATGCCATCCGGATTACCATTATCGCTACCGGTCTGAAAGAAAAAGGCGCGGTCGATCCTACTCCGGCAAGGGAGGTAGAAGCGGTTGCCCCGTCCAAACAGGAGCAAAGCCACAATGTCGAAGGTATGATCCGCACCAATCGCGGTATCCGCACCATGAATCTGACAGCTGCGGATTTCGACAATCAGTCCGTACTTGACGACTTTGAAATCCCTGCGATTTTGCGTCGTCAACACAATTCAGACAAATAATGTGCTGTTTGCCGTAAACCTGCTGCCTCCCGAATCGGTTTGTCCGGTTTGGGAGGTATGTTTTTCAAGATGTTGCAATTCCGTACGGTTTGCGGTCGGCGGATTCAGATTTTTCCACTTGATACAGACTTTCAGATATGGACACTTCAAAACAAACACTGTTGGACAGGATTTTCAATCTTCGGGCAAACGGTACGACGGTCCGCACCGAATTGATGGCGGGTTTGACGACTTTTTTGACGATGTGCTACATCGTTATCGTCAACCCGTTGATTTTGGGTGAAACCGGCATGGATATGGGGGCGGTATTCGTTGCCACCTGTATCGCATCCGCCATCGGCTGTTTTGTTATGGGTTTTGTCGGCAACTATCCGATTGCACTCGCACCGGGGATGGGACTGAATGCCTATTTCACCTTTGCCGTCGTTAAGGGTATGGGCGTGCCTTGGCAGGTTGCGTTGGGTGCGGTGTTCATCTCTGGTCTGATTTTCATCCTGTTCAGCTTTTTTAAAGTCAGGGAAATGCTGGTCAACGCACTGCCTATGGGTTTGAAAATGTCGATTGCTGCCGGTATAGGTCTGTTCTTGGCACTGATTTCCCTGAAAGGCGCAGGCATTATCGTTGCCAATCCGGCAACCTTGGTCGGTTTGGGCGATATTCATCAACCGTCTGCGTTGTTGGCACTGTTCGGTTTTGCCATGGTGGTTGTTTTGGGATACTTCCGCATTCAAGGTGCAATCATCATTACCATCTTGACCATTACCGTCATTGCCAGCCTGATGGGTTTGAACGAGTTTTACGGCATCATCGGCGAAGTGCCGAGCATTGCGCCGACTTTTATGCAGATGGATTTTAAAGGGTTGTTTACCGTCAGCATGGTCAGCGTGATTTTCGTCTTTTTCCTGGTCGATCTGTTCGACAGTACCGGAACACTGGTCGGTGTCTCGCATCGTGCCGGGCTTCTGGTGGACGGTAAGCTGCCCCGCCTGAAACGCGCACTGCTTGCAGACTCTACCGCCATTGTGGCAGGTGCGGCTTTGGGTACTTCTTCGACGACGCCCTATGTGGAAAGTGCGGCGGGCGTATCGGCAGGCGGGCGGACAGGTCTGACGGCGGTTACCGTCGGCGTATTGATGCTGGCGTGTCTGATGTTCTCCCCATTGGCGAAAAGTGTTCCCGCTTTTGCTACTGCACCTGCCCTGCTTTATGTCGGCACACAAATGCTCCGCAGTGCCCGGGATATTGATTGGGACGATATGACGGAAGCCGCGCCCGCATTCCTGACCATTGTCTTCATGCCGCTTACCTATTCGATTGCAGACGGCATCGCCTTCGGCTTCATCAGCTATGCCGTAGTCAAACTTTTGTGTCGCCGAACCGAGGATGTTCCGCCTATGGTATGGATTGTTGCCGTATTGTGGGCACTAAAATTCTGGTATTTGGGTTGATGGTTGGAAGCATCAAATGCCGTCTGAAATTTTCAGACGGCATTTTGTTTGGATTTTGGGCGTACAATACGGAAAACATGACGATAAGGACACAAACTATGGCACAGTTTTTCGCCGTTCATCCCGACAATCCCCAAGAACGCCTCATCAAGCAGGCGGTTGAAATCGTCAATAAAGGCGGCGTGGTCGTCTATCCGACCGATTCGTGTTACGCCTTGGGTTGCAAACTCGGCGATAAGGCGGCGATGGAACGCATACTCTCCATCCGCAAAATCGATCAGAAACACCATCTGACACTGGTCTGTGCCGATTTGAGCGAGTTGGGCACATACGCCAAAATCGACAACGTACAGTTTCGTCAGCTTAAGGCCGCCACGCCCGGACCTTATACCTTTATCTTGCAGGCGACGAAGGAAGTGCCGGCGCGCACGCTGCACCCGAAACGCAAAACCATCGGGCTGCGTATTCCCGATAATGCCATTGCACAAGCCCTGCTGGGGGAATTGGGCGAACCGCTTTTAAGCTGCACCCTGATGCTGCCCGAAGACGGCGAACCGCTGACCGACCCTTATGAAATCCGCGACCGGCTGGAACACGCCGTCGATTTGGTGATTGACGGCGGCTGGTGCGGAACCGATCCGACTACCGTCATCGACATGACCGACGGTACGGAATTGGTGCGCCAAGGTTGCGGCGATACGGCGGTGTTCGGTTTGTAGGGAAACCGATGCCGTCTGAAGCATCAGCCGTCCGAACGTATCGGGTGTTTTGCCGTTTACGGAAGTTCGAAATGCCGCCGCACATTTTGTTTCAGGCGGATTGTCTGTTCGGAACATCAAACAAAATGCCGTCTGAAAGCCCTTCAGACGGCATTGCCTTGTTTATCTGCGTTAATGCCTGAAATGGCGCACGCCCGTTACGACCATTGCGATGCCGTGTTCGTCTGCCGCGTCAAAGACTTCTTGATCGCGCATCGAACCTGCCGGATGGATGATGGCTTTAATGCCCTGTTCGGCAATCACGTCCACGCCGTCGCGGAATGGGAAGAAGGCATCGGAAGCGGCACATGCGCCGTTTAAGTCCAAACCTGCGTCCTGCGCTTTGCGGGCGGCGATGCGGGTGCTGTCCACGCGGCTCATTTGGCCTGCGCCGATGCCGTAGGTTTGACCGCCTTTGCCGAAGACGATGGCGTTGGATTTGACGTATTTTGCGACGTTCCAGACGAACAGCAAATCGTTCCATTCCTGCTCGGTCGGTTGGCGTTTGGAGACGACTTTCAAATCGGCGCGGCTGAGGCGGTGAATATCAGGGGTTTGTACCAACAGTCCGCCGCCGACGCGTTTGAGTTCGAAGCGGTTTGCGGCTGCCTCAAGCGGCACTTCCAATACGCGCACGTTTTTCTTGGCGGCGGCGATTTCGAGGGCTTCGGCGGTGAACTTCGGCGCCATCAGGACTTCCATAAATTGGTTGTCGGTAATTTGTTTGACGGTTTCGCCGTCCACTTCGCGGTTGAAAGCGATGATGCCGCCGAACGCGCTGGTGGTGTCGGTGGCGTAGGCGAGTTTGTAGGCGGTCAAGGTATCGGCTGCAACGGCTACGCCGCATGGATTGGCGTGTTTCACGATCACGCAGGCCGGCTCATCAAAGGATTTGACGGCTTCCCAAGCGGCATCGGCATCGGCGATGTTGTTGTAAGACAATTCTTTGCCTTGAAGCTGTTTATAAGCGGAAAGGCTGCCTGCGGCGGGGTCAATATCGCGGTAGAACGCGGCGCGTTGGTGCGGGTTTTCGCCGTAGCGCATGTCTTGCACTTTGATCCAGCTTTGGTTGAACTGGCTGGGGAACTCGCCGATTTCAGGCGTGCCGCTCAAGACGTCGTCTGAAAGCGAGGTTAAGTAGTTGGAAATCATGCCGTCGTATTGGGCGGTGTGGCTGAACGCTTTGCGCGACAGGTTGAAGCGGGTTTTGTCGCTCAACGCACCGCCGTTGGCTTCCATTTCGGCGGCGATGACGGGGAAGTCGGCGGTATCGGTAACGATGGCGACGTGTTTCCAGTTTTTCGCGGCAGAGCGCACCATGGTTGGGCCGCCGATGTCGATGTTTTCAATCGCGTCTTCCAGTGTGCAGTTTGGTTTGGCGATGGTGGCGGCGAAGGGGTAAAGATTGACACACACAAGGTCGATGTTGCCGATGTCGTGTTCTTCCATCTTGGCGACGTGTTCGTCCAAATCGCGCCGGCCCAAAATACCGCCGTGGATTTTCGGATGCAGGGTTTTCACGCGGCCGTCGAGCATTTCGGGAAAACCGGTGTAGTCGGCGACTTCAATCACGGGAACGCCCGCATCGGCAAGCAGTTTCGCCGTGCCGCCGGTAGAGAGGATTTCGACACCGAGCTTGGTCAAGGTTTGGGCAAATTCGACTGCGCCTGTCTTGTCGGACAGGCTGATCAGGGCGCGTTTGATGACGGACATTGGGGCTTCCTTTTCTGACAGTTGGATGGGGAAAGGGGAACTTTTTCGGGGCGGTATTATCCGCTATTTTCAGTTTTTTGGCAGTAGGTCTTTGCAGATATTGTTGACAATTTACAAAGAAATGCCGTCTGAAAACCTTTCAGATGGCATTTGTCGGCATTCATTTGAACCCCATTTTTCCCGATGTTCCCAATGCCCCCACCATGCCGATGCACAAAGGCAGCAGCAGGGACAGCGGCGCGTAGGTCAGTTCCAATACGAACACAATGGCGGTCAGCGGCATTTTGAGCGATACGCCGAGAAACACCGCCGCTCCGACGATTGCCGCGCTTTCAGACGGCATTTCTGGGAAAACGCTGTTCCACGCGGCTGCGGCGGCAAAGGCGATGGTGCTGCCGAGCATCATGGACGGTGTAATCAGGCCGCCGTATGCGCCTGCCGCCAACGCCATCAAGACGACCAGCCATTTGACGGCGGTCAACTCAAGGCTGTGTTGCCAGTCGGTCAAACCGCCAAAAGTCAGTTGGTTGCCTGCTTTGCCGTTGCCCAAAACTTCGGGAAACCAAACAGCAATCGCGCCGATGAGCGCAAACATGCAGACTGCCAAGGGAATGATTTTGATGTTGTCGCGCTTGATGAAGGGGAATTTTTGGGCGGTACGCTGGAAAAAGACGGCGGCTGCGCCCAATATCGGGCCGATGACGGCGGAAAACCAAAGCAATGAAGTATTTACGGCAAGGTTGGCGGGATGATACTGCTGTACGTCGCCTAAGCCGATACGCGCCACGGCGGTGGCAATGACGGAAGTCAGCAACGCGGCGGCAACCGCCTGCTGCGTCCACACGCCCAGCATGGCTTCGAGGATGAAAAGTGTGGAGGCGAGCGGCACATTATACACGGCTGCCAAACCCGCGCCGGACGCACAGGCAATCAAGAGGCGCATTTCGCCTTCGTCCAAACCCAACCGCCTGCCGCCTGCCGAAGCAAACGCGGCAGTCATTTCGCGCGGCGCTACTTCCCGTCCGAGCGGTGAACCGAGTCCGACCGTTATGATTTGCAGCAGAACATGGAAAACCGTCGTCAGAAACGGCAGCCCCTGCAATGGCTGCTTCAAGGCGGCTTTGATTTCGATTTGCGGCTTGCCGAAACGTTTGAGCAGCCACCAGCCGCCGCCTGCGATCGCGCCGCATAGCGTCAGCACGGCAACGCGCCGCATACCGGAAGCCTGTGCCACGCCTTCGCGGAACGAAGTGTACACGCCGTCCGCGCCATAACCGTATGCTGTGTGTTGTATGAAGTGCATCAGTTCCGTCAGCACAATGCCGACCAAACCGCCGATAACGCCTGCTGCTGCCAGAGCAAACCAAAGTTTTCTGCGTCCCACTGTCGTTCCTGCCGTTCAAATGCCGTCTGAACACGTTTTTCAGACGGCATCCGTTTCCTATCCGCCTATCCGAACAGGCCGCGTACACGCTCCAAACCGCCGAAGTTGATACAGGCATCGGCGGCTGCCTGCGCTTTCGGTTTGGCGCGGTAAGCCACGCCTATGCCCGCTTCTTTGAGCATCGGAATATCGTTCGCACCGTCGCCCACCGCCAACACTTGATGCGGCTGCAATCCGAGGCGGCTGCGGTATTCGAGCAACAAATCTGCCTTTGCCTGCGCGTCGATGATTCTGCCTTTCAAACGTCCGGTCAGCCTGCCGTTTTCAATTTCCAAAACATTGGCGTGCTGGTATTCGAAGCCGAGGCGTTGTTGCAGACGTTCGGTAAAAAACGTGAAGCCGCCCGACACCAGCAAGAATTTCACATCATGCCTTTTGCATTCGTCCAACAAAAATTCCGCACCGGGCGAGAGCTTCAAAACGTTTTCATAAACGTCCGCCAAAATCTGTTCGTCCAATCCCGCCAACAGCGCAACGCGGCTGCGTAAAGACTGTTCGAAATCGAGTTCGCCGCGCATCGAACGCCCGGTAATTTCCGCTACCTTGTCTTTTAAACCCACGCCTGCCGCAATTTCATCGACGCATTCGATGGTAATCAGCGTCGAATCCATATCGCTGACAATCAAACCGAGTTCGCCGAAATCCATATCCGGCAACACGGCGTGGTCGATTTGACGGCTGCCAAGCAACGCCGCGTCTTTTTCGCTTAAAGAAAACCCTTCTTCAACAAGAAAACGCATACGCTTTTCATCGGCGCAATCAGGTTCGGGCAGGCGGGAGGGGAAGTCGGAAGGCAGGGCTTCGGCGGAGAGAAATTGGAGGACGAGGGCGTGCGGCATAACGGCGGCTCAAAAAATGCGGATTATATAGTGAAACGGCAAAGAATGTTACGGCGGGCGGGACTGCAATCGGAAAATGACTTCAAACGCAAACGGCAGTATGTGTCGGATAACACGGGAAAATGCCGCAACTATTGCCAGCCTGATGAAAATTCGTTATAAGGGGATTATCTAAAATATATTAACATTTGAAGTGAATCGGTTTTAAACCGGTACGGCGTTGCTCCGCCCTGCCACGATTTAAATTTAACCCACGATACATATAAACAACCCGAAAAAGGATTCAGAGATGAAAATCGGTATCCCACGCGAGTCATTATCCGGCGAAACCCGCGTCGCCTGCACGCCCGCCACCGTCGCCCTGCTGGGCAAACTGGGCTTTGAAACCGTTGTCGAAAGCGGTGCAGGTTGGGCGGCAAGTTTGGACGATGCCGCTTACCAAACAGCAGGCGCGACCGTTGCCGACAAAGCAACGGTTTGGGCCTGCCCTTTAATTTATAAGGTCAACGCTCCGTCCGAAGACGAGCTACCACTGCTCAAAGAAGGACAGACCATCGTCAGCTTCCTGTGGCCGCGCCAAAACGAGGCTTTGGTCGAAGCCTTGCGCGCCAAGAAAGTGAACGCGCTGGCGATGGACATGGTGCCCCGCATTTCGCGCGCGCAGGCTTTGGACGCTTTGTCTTCGATGGCAAACATCAGCGGCTACCGCGCCGTGATTGAAGCCGCCAACGCCTTCGGGCGTTTCTTCACCGGTCAAATTACTGCCGCAGGCAAAGTGCCGCCCGCGCAGGTTTTGGTGATTGGTGCAGGTGTGGCAGGTTTGGCGGCGATCGGTACGGCAAACTCGCTCGGCGCAGTGGTGCGCGCGTTCGATACCCGCTTGGAAGTGGCGGAACAAATCGAATCTATGGGCGGTAAGTTCCTGAAACTCGACTTCCCGCAAGAATCGGGCGGCAGCGGCGACGGCTACGCCAAAGTGATGAGCGACGAATTTATCGCCGCCGAGATGAAACTCTTTGCCGAGCAGGCGAAAGAAGTGGACATTATCATTACTACCGCCGCCATTCCGGGCAAACCCGCGCCCAAGCTGATTACCAAAGAAATGGTGGAAAGCATGAAATCCGGCTCCGTCATCGTCGATTTGGCGGCGGCGACGGGCGGCAACTGCGAACTCACCCGCCCGGGCGAATTGTCCGTAACCGACAACGGCGTGAAAATCATCGGCTACACCGACATGGCAAACCGCCTTGCCGGACAGTCTTCCCAGCTTTACGCCACCAACTTGGTGAACCTGACCAAGCTGTTAAGCCCGAACAAAGACGGCGAAATCACGCTGGACTTCGAAGACGTGATTATCCGCAACATGACCGTTACCCGCGACGGCGAAATCACCTTCCCGCCTCCGCCGATTCAAGTTTCCGCCCAGCCGCAGCAAACGCCGTCTGAAAAAGCCGCGCCTGCCGCCAAGCCCGAGCCGAAACCCGTTCCCCTATGGAAAAAACTCGCGCCCGCCGTCATCGCCGCCGTGTTGGTACTGTGGGTCGGTGCGGTCGCACCCGCAGCATTCCTGAACCACTTTATCGTGTTCGTCCTCGCCTGCGTCATCGGCTACTATGTCGTTTGGAACGTCAGCCACTCGCTGCACACACCGCTGATGTCCGTGACCAACGCCATCTCCGGCATCATCGTCGTCGGCGCGCTACTGCAAATCGGTCAGGGCAACGGCTTTGTTTCGCTGCTGTCGTTTGTTGCCATCCTGATTGCCGGCATCAACATCTTCGGCGGCTTCTTCGTAACGCGCCGCATGTTGAATATGTTTAGGAAAGGATAAAGCATGACTTTCGCCTATTGGTGCATTCTGATTGCCTGCCTATTGCCGCTTTTTGTGCGGCGTATGCCAAAAAAGCGGGCGGATTCCGGTTTAAAGACAACCACAATCCGCGCGATTTTCTGGCGCGCACGCAAGGCACAGCCGGCCCGTGGCCCACGCCGCGCAGCAAAACGGTTTTGAAGCCTTTGCACCGTTTGCCGCCGCCGTTTTGACGGCACATGCAACCGGCAATGCCGGACAAGCAACCGTCAACACGCTTGCCGGTCTGTTCATCCTGTTCCGCCTCGCCTTTATCTGGTGCTACATCGCAGACAAAGCAGCATTGCGCTCGCTGATGTGGGCGGGCGGATTTGTCTGCACCGTCGGACTGTTTGTCGCGGCTGCTTGAAACAGATGCCGTCTGAAAACACGAACGTCAATTTTTCAGACGGCATTGAAAACAAATCATCGAAAATCGGAGAATTTCTATGTCTTCAGGACTCGTAACAGCGGCGTATATCGTTGCCGCAATTTTATTCATCTTCTCACTGGCGGGGCTGTCCAAACAGGAAACCGCCAAACAGGGCTGCTATTCCGGTATCGCCGGCATGGCGGTCGCCCTTTTTGTAACTGTTTTTTCCGACAATACCCACGGACTGGGCTGGATCATCATCGCCATGCTCATCGGCGCGGCAATCGGCATCTACAAAGCCAAAAAAGTAGAAATGACCGAAATGCCCGAACTGATTGCGCTCTTGCACAGCTTCGTCGGCTTGGCGGCGGTTTTGGTCGGCTTCAACAGCTATATCGAGCCGGGCAACGTTTCACACGATATGCACACCATCCATCTGGTCGAAGTCTATTTGGGCATTTTCATCGGCGCGGTAACCTTTACCGGCTCGCTGGTCGCATTCGGCAAGCTCAACGGCAAAATCAGCAGCAGGCCACTGCAACTGCCCGCCAAACACAAGCTCAACGCACTGGCGCTCGCCGTATCGTTTGTGTTGCTGCTCGTATTTGTCGGCATTAACGGCAGCGGCTTCATCCTGCTGATTATGACTCTGATCGCCCTCGCATTCGGCTGGCACTTGGTTGCCTCCATCGGCGGCGCAGATATGCCCGTGGTTGTATCTATGCTCAACTCCTACTCCGGCTGGGCGGCCGCGGCGGCAGGCTTTATGCTCTCCAACGACCTGCTCATTGTTACTGGTGCGCTGGTCGGCTCAAGCGGCGCGATTCTGTCCTACATTATGTGCAAGGCCATGAACCGCTCGTTTGTCTCGGTAATTGCCGGCGGCTTCGGCAGCGACAGCAGCGCGGCATCTTCCGGCAGCCAAGAGATAGGGGAATACCGAGAAGTCAAAGCTGCCGATGTTGCCGAAATGCTGAAAGGCGCAAACAGCGTCATTATCACCCCGGGCTACGGTATGGCAGTCGCACAGGCGCAATACCCCGTTGCCGAAATCACCGAGCTTTTACGTAAAAACGGCACCGAAGTACGCTTCGGCATCCACCCCGTCGCCGGCCGCCTGCCCGGTCATATGAACGTACTGCTTGCCGAAGCCAAAGTCCCCTACGACATCGTGTTGGAAATGGACGAAATCAACGACGACTTCCCCGAAACCGATGTGGTCTTGGTGATTGGTGCGAACGATACCGTCAATCCTGCCGCCCAAACCGACCCGAACAGCCCGATTGCGGGTATGCCCGTGTTGGAAGTGTGGAAGGCAAAAGAAGTCGTCGTCTTCAAACGCTCGATGAATACCGGCTACGCAGGTGTACAAAACCCACTGTTCTTCAACGAAAACAGCGTGATGTGTTTCGGAGATGCGAAGAAAACCGTGGATGACATTTTGTCCGAACTGAAAAAATAATCCGCATGGCGCAATGCCGTCTGAAACCCGATGTTTGAACTGCACCCTGCAAGTCGGACACTATTTCCGACTTGTAGGGTGCAGTTTTTTATGGTAAACATTCAAACAAATCCACATCCGCCGATGCTTTTTGACATTCGCCCACACTTTTTCAACAAGGTTGGGTGTGGAGGAAGCAGTACTTTTGCCGGATGGGCGGCATTGCACGAATATATCCGCTATGACAACCACAAGAGGAACAGCTTGAAATTGAAAGGGCTGATTCTGTCCCGGACAGGAAACAGCCCTTGAAAGCCGTTTGATCGAACTGCTCAAAGTTTTTAGGTCAGTCCGATTCAGACGGCATTTTTTGCGCTGTGCCGTTTAACGCGCCAGCGGTTCGGTGCGTTTGATCAGCCACGCTTTTGCCGCGCCTTCGGTCAGCGGCTCGAGGCGGCGGCGGACTTCGGCGTGGTAGCGGTTGACCCAGTCGATTTCGCCGTCGGTCATGAGGGCGGTGTCCATCAGGCGGGTGTCGATGGGGCAGAGGGTCAGGGTTTCAAAACAGAGGAAGCTGCCGAACTCGGTTTCCTGCGGGTTGGCGACGGCTTGGTTGGCGGCGAGGTTTTCAATGCGGATGCCCCATTTTCCCGGGCGGTAGAGTCCGGGTTCGATGGAGGTAACCATGCCTTTTTTCATCGCGGTTTCGGGCGTGGCGGGGGCGGCGAAGGCGATGCGCTGCGGGCCTTCGTGGACGTTGAGGAAATAGCCCACGCCGTGGCCGGTGCCGTGCCCGTAGTCGCATTGCGCCTGCCACAGGGGTTTGCGGCAAATCGCGTCTATCAGCGGTGAGGGGATGTTTTCGGGGAACACGGCTTCGGCAAGTGCGATATGGGCTTTGAGGACGAGCGTGTTGTCGCGTTTTTGTTCTGCTGTGGGCGTGCCGACGGGAACGACGCGGGTGATGTCGGTCGTGCCGCCTTTGTATTGCGCGCCGGAGTCGATGAGCAGCAGACCGTTGCCGCTGATGGTACTGTGGCTTTCGGGCGTTGCGCTGTAATGCGGCAGTGCGCCGTTGGCGTTGAAGCCCGCGATGGTGTCGAAACTCAATGACACAAAACCCGGGCGCGCGCTGCGGTGGCGGTAAAGCATGGTGTCCACGTCGATTTCGGTCGGGCTGCCACCGTTGTCGATGATGTCTTCAAACTCGGCGAAGAAACCGCACAACGCCGCGCCGTCGTGTTCCATCGCTTCGCGGATGCGGGCGATGTCGGCTTCGGATTTGCAGGATTTGAACAGCGTGGACGGGTTGATGCCTTCAATCAGGCGCATGCTTTCGGGCAGGCGCACAAGCGTGCTGACGGCGGTTTTGTTCGGTTCGATAAGCAGCGCGCCGCCGATTTGCGCGAGTTTGTCGGCAACTTGGGCGTAAGGTTTGACCGTGATGCCGGCGGTTTGCAGTGCGGCGGCGGCTTCGGCGTTCAGACGGCATTGTTCGGTAAACAGGACGGCGTTGTCTTTGCCAATCAGCAGGAAGGACACGAAAACAGGGTTGAAAGGCACGTCGCTGCCGCGCAGGTTGGTCAGCCAAGCGATGTCGTCAAGCGAGGAAACCAAGTGGTAATCCGCGCCTTTTTCCGCCATCACGGCGCGCACGCGGGCGAGTTTTTCGGCGGCGGTTTCAGAAACATAGTCGGGGTCGTGGATGAACACGGTTTCGGCAGGAATGGCCGGGCGGCTTGTCCACACTTGGTCAAGCAGGCCGTCGGGGTGTTCGATGCGGATGTTTTTGGCGGTCAGGGATTGCGCCAAAGTGCGTTTGCCGGTGAGCGACACCATATCGGAAGGGATGCCGACGGCGGCGTTTTCGGGCAGGCTTGCCGCGAGCCATTCGTTGTACGGCGGCACTTGACCGCTTTTTTGCAGCTCGATGCCGCTGCCGGAAAGCTGTTTGGCGGCTTGTTCCCAATAGCGGCTGTCCACCCATACGCCCGCTTCATCGGCGGTAACGACGAATGTGCCGACCGAGCCGGTAAAGCCCGACAATTCGCGCCGCGCCTGCCAATGCTCGGGCAGGTATTCGGACAGGTGGGGGTCGGCGGAAGGGATGACGAGTGCGTCCAAGCCTTGCGCCTTCATGGCTTCGCGCAATGCGGACAGGTAATTCGATACGGTATTCATGAACGGATTCTCCAGAGAAAGTGTAAGGTTTCAGACGGCATAGCGGCGTACCGGCTGGGGAAACGTAACCATCTTATCAAATCGTTTGCCGACTGCAAAACGCGTTCAGGGGTTTGAAAGTATATTTTGTACGGTAAAAAGCGATGCAAGGCTATTTGTTGTAAACTTTCAGGCATAAAATGCCATATTGCATGTTTTTCTGAAAATAATTGGGAAAAATCAGGAATATTAGGGTGTAAAGTTTCAATAAGCCGGTTTGGCGTGTATTTAGATTACGTTAAAATACGCATTTTTATATCAGCAATACGGAAAAATCATGTCCGAACAACATATTTCGACTTGGAAAAGTAAAATCAATGCATTGGGGCCGGGTATTATGATGGCATCGGCGGCAGTCGGCGGTTCGCACCTGATTGCCTCCACACAGGCAGGTGCGCTTTACGGCTGGCAGCTCGCATTGATTATCGTCCTGACCAACCTCTTCAAATACCCGTTTTTCCGCTTCAGCGCGCATTACACGCTGGATACAGGTAAAAGCCTGATTGAAGGTTATGCGGAGAAAAGCCGCATCTACCTGTGGGTCTTTTTGATTTTGTGTATTGCTGCCGCGACGATTAACGCGGGTGCGGTTGCCATCGTAACCGCCGCCATCGTTAAAATGGCGATTCCCTCGCTGACACTGGGTATCGGCGCAATCTCCGCGCTGATTATGGCTTCCTGCCTGATTATCCTGGTGAGCGGACGCTACAAGGCTTTGGACAATGTTTCCAAAATCATCATCGTCAGCCTGACGGTTGCCACGGTTGCCGCCGCCGGTATCGCCATGTCGCGCGGTATGCAGATGAAACCCGATTTTATCGAGCCGACACCGTGGACGCTTGCCGGTTTGGGCTTCCTGATCGCGCTGATGGGCTGGATGCCTGCGCCGATTGAAATTTCCGCCATCAATTCTTTGTGGGTTACGGAGAAACAGCGTCTCCAACCTTCCTCTTATCATGACGGGATTTTTGATTTCAACGTCGGTTACATCACCAGTGCCGTGCTTGCCGTCGTCTTCCTTGCCCTGGGTGCGTACGTGCAATACGGCAACGGTGAAGAAGTGCAGATGGCCGGCGGCAAATATATCGGACAACTGATCAATATGTATGCGGTAACCATCGGCGACTGGTCGCGTCCGCTGGTGGCGTTTATCGCTTTTGCCTGCATGTACGGTACGACGATTACCGTTGTTGACGGTTATGCACGCGCCATTGCAGAACCTGTGCGCCTGCTGCGCGGCAGTGAGAAAACCGGCAACGCCGAACTCTTTGCCTGGAATATTTGGGTTGCAGGCAGCGGTTTGGCGGTGATTTTCTGGTTCAACAGCGCGATGGCCGAGCTGCTCAAATTTGCCATGATTGCCGCCTTTGTGTCCGCTCCTGTGTTCGCATGGCTCAACTACCGCCTGGTCAAAGGAGACAAACGGCACAGGCTTACCGCAGGTATGAACGCCCTTGCCATTGTCGGCTTGCTCTACCTGACCGGATTTGCCGTTTTGTTCCTGTTGAACCTTAGCGGACTTTTGGCATAGGTTTCAAAATCTGAATGCCGTCTGTAATATTTTCAGACGGCATTGCCCTTTCCTAGAAAAAACACCGACATCGCGTAAAATATGCGCAAATTTTGTGATTCAATCAGGTCGTCTGAAACAGATTGCGCCTGATTTATTTTTCCGGAAAACACCATGAGCGAACAAAACCATCCGCAAATCGAGCCGCAGTTGGACGAAAACCAAATCATCGCCCTGCGCCGCGAAAAACTGCACAACATCCGCCAACAGCGCAACGCCTACCCTAACGATTTCAAACGCGACAGCTTTGCCGCCGACCTGCACACCCAATACGGTGAAATCGGCAAAGAAGAACTCGATCCGCAAGACATTCCCGTCAAAATTGCCGGCCGTATGATGCTCAAACGGCAAATGGGCAAGGCGAGCTTTGCCACTATTCAAGACGTGTCCGGTCAAATCCAGCTTTATCTGAACAACAAAGGCGTGAGCCAAGAAATTTTGGATGACTTCAACCATTGGGATTTGGGCGACATCGTCGGCGCGGAAGGCACTTTGTTCAAAACCAACCACGGCGAACTGACCGTGCGCGTGTCCGGCATCCGCCTGCTGTCCAAATCCCTGCGTCCGCTGCCCGACAAACACAAAGGCTTGAGCGATCAGGAAACCAAATACCGCCAACGTTACGTCGATTTGATTGCCAACGAAGAATCGCGCAATACCTTCATCAAACGCAGCCAAATCATCCAATCCGTGCGTAATTTTATGGTGGGCGAGCATTATCTCGAAGTCGAAACCCCGATGATGCACCCGATTCCGGGCGGCGCGACAGCAAAACCCTTCGTTACCCACCACAATGCCTTGGACATTCCGCTCTACCTGCGCATCGCCCCCGAGCTGTATCTGAAACGCTTGGTGGTCGGCGGTTTGGAACGCGTGTTTGAAATCAACCGCAGCTTCCGTAACGAGGGCATGTCCGTGCGCCACAACCCCGAATTTACGATGATTGAATTTTACGAAGCCTTCTCCGACTACGAACGTATGATGCAGATGGCGGAAGACATCATCCGCAACGCATCGCGCACGGTAAACGGCACGGCGAACATCACTTACAACGGCAAAGAAGTCGATTTGGAAAGCCCGTTCGAGCGTCTGACCATTCTCGAAGCCATCAAAAAATACAATCCGCACTACACCGACGAGCAGTTGAACGATGCGGAATGGCTGAAAAAAGAAATCGTCAAACACGGCGAAAGCCTGCCGCCGTCCCCGGGCATCGGCAGCCTGCAACTCGCCCTGTTTGAAGGTTGCGCCGAGGGCAAGCTGTGGAACCCGACCTTCATCGTCGATTATCCGGTCGAAGTTTCCCCGTTGGCACGCGCTTCGGATACGAAACAAGGTTTGACCGAGCGGTTCGAATTGTTCGTTGTCGGCCGCGAGCTAGCAAACGGCTATTCCGAGTTGAACGACCCCGAAGACCAAGCCGAACGCTTCAAGACGCAAGTGGCACAAAAAGACGCCGGCGACGACGAAGCCATGCATTACGATGCCGACTACATCCGCGCCATGGAATTCGGCCTGCCACCGACAGGCGGCTGCGGCATCGGTATCGACCGTTTGGTAATGCTGCTGACCGATTCGCAAACCATCCGCGACGTGATTCTGTTTCCGCAGATGCGTCCCGAATAATCATCAAAACAGTTGAAATGGCAATGCCGTCTGAACCCGTTTGGATTCAGACGGCATTTTGTATGGCAGGATTTATTCGCTTTCCAACTGACCGACCCATTCGGACAAGGCAGTCAGGCGTTGTTCGGATTTCGCCACGAACGGGTTTTCGGTATCCCACGCGTAGCCTGCCAAAATCGAAGAAAGCATACGGCTGATTTCCGGGCTGCGGTCGGGCGCGTACACGACGTTTTGGAAGCGGAAATCATACCAGCCGTCCACATAGGTGCGGAACGCGTCCACGCCGATCATCAAGGGTTCGGCAAATTCGGTTTGCCAATCGGCGGCTTCGCCTTTGAGTTGTTTTGCCAGCAGATCGGCGGCAAGTTTGGCGGAGTGCAGCGCGATGGTTACGCCCGACGAGAACACGGGATCGAGGAACTCGGCGGCATTGCCCAACAGCGCGAAATGCCTGCCGTGCAGCGATTTGACGTTGGCGGAATAGCCTTGGATGGAGCGGAACGGAAAATCGTTTTCCCAAACGGCTTTATCCAGAATTTCGTTCAGCATCGGGCATTCGTAAACAAATTTTTTCAACACCGTTTCCGATTCGCCGACAAGTTTGTCGGGCGTGCCGACCATGCCGATGGAACAGCGGTTGTCGCCGAAGGGAATCAGCCAAATCCACACGTCGCGGTGTTGTGGATGGGTGGTAATCAGGATTTTGTTGCGGTCGAATTTCGGGTTGGTGATGTTGTCGTCGATGTGCGTGAAATGCGCTTGGCGCGGCGGCAGGTGCGAGGGCGTTTCCAAATCCAGCAGGCGCGGCAGCACGCGTCCGTAACCGCTTGCGTCCAAGACGAATTTCGCGGTCAGTTCATAGCTCTTGCCGGTGTCGGTTTCGATGTTCAAGCGGGCAAAATCGCCGCTGTTGTCGAACGCGGTTACGCCGTGCCCGAAACGTACTTCAACGCCTTGTTTGGCGGCTTCGCCAATCAGGATTTTATCGAACACGGCGCGGCGCACTTGATAAGTCGTGCCGGGGCCGTCTGAAAATTTATCGGTAAAATCAAATTCGGTATAACGGCTGCCCCACGAAAACGCCGCGCCGTTTTTCAACTGAAAGCCGGGCTCGGCGCGCACGGCATCGGTAAATCCGGCTTCTTCCAGCATTTCCATACAGTGCGGCAGCAGGCTTTCGCCGATGACGAAGCGCGGAAAGTGCTGTTTTTCCAACACGCAGACTTGATAACCTTTTTTGCGGAGCAGGGCGGATGCGACCGAGCCTGCCGGACCTGCGCCGATTACGGCGACATCGAATTGGGTGGACATTGGGAAATCCTGATGGTTTGAGTGGAAAAGGAAATGATATTGTACAGGCAGCAAATGCCGTCTGAAACTGTTTGCGGAAGAAATTTATCCGGTATGGGCGGTTGCGCCCAATGCGTCAGTCCGGTTTGAAAAATGCCGTCTGAAACGGGAAATGTTCAGACGGCATTTGATTTTCAGGGCTATTTTACGCCGTAACGCGGTTGGAGCAGGGCGCACGGCTGGTGTTCCCGGCGGCTTCGGCGGCTGCGTCCGGCAATTTTTCCGCAAGCCGCGCCCGCATCGTTTGCCGTGGTTTCCGGTCGGGTATTTTTTTCGCGCTGCGCCTTGGCGGATTCGTAGCGGTTGCGTTGTCTCGGTTCGCTGGTTTCGGTTTTTTCCGGTTTTGAGCCTTCCTGTTCCCACCATCGGGGCTCGAAGCCTTCGATGCGTTCGATGAGCAGCTTGTTGCCGGTCAGTTCTTTGATGGCCTCGAACATTTTCTGTTCGGATTCGTCCATCAGGGAAATCGCCACGCCATCCGCACCGGCGCGCCCCGTACGCCCGATACGGTGGACGTAGTCTTCGGGCTGGGTGGGCATTTCGTAATTGATGACGAAGGGCAGTTCGGCAATATCCAGACCGCGTGCGGCGATATCGGTTGCGACAAGTACGCGCAGGCTGCCGTCTTTGAAGGCGTTGAGTGTTTCGAGCCGGCTTTGTTGAGAACGGTCGCCGTGTATCGCCTGTGCGGACAGGTTGCGGCGGATTAAATCACGCGTTACCTGGTCGACGCTTTGTTTGGTTTTACAAAAGACGATAACCTGGGGTATGTGCAGATCGACAATCAGGCGTTCGAGCAGGTTGCGCTTCTGAATGGTATCGACCGCGATGATGTGCTGCTCGACATTTGCGTTGGTGGTGTTTTGGGCGGCAACCTCGACGGTTTCGGGCGCATTCATGAAGTCTTGCGCCAGTTTGCGTATCGGTGCGGAGAAGGTGGCGGAAAAGAGCAGGGTTTGGCGTTGTTTGGGCAGCATCTGCATGATTTTGCGGATGTCGTCGATGAACCCCATATCCAACATGCGGTCTGCTTCATCCAGAACGACGATTTCGACTTTGTTTAAACTGATGTTTTTCTGTTTCACATGGTCTAGGAGCCGTCCGACTGTGGCGACGACGATTTCGCAGCCGGCACGCAGGTCGGCGGTTTGTTTGTCCATGTTGACACCGCCGAAGAGGACGGTATGCCGCAGCGGCAGGTTTTTAATGTAGCCCTGCACGTTTTGGTCGATTTGGTCGGCGAGTTCGCGCGTCGGGGTCAACACGAGCATACGCACGGGGTGCATCGCAGGCGAGGTACTGGCGGTGGCGTAGCGTTTGAGGCGTTCCAGACTGGGCAGCATAAAGGCAGCGGTTTTGCCTGTGCCGGTTTGGGCGGCGGCTAGTAAATCATGACCGGCGAGTGCTTTGGGAATGGCGGCGGCTTGGATGGGCGTCGGGTTTTCGTAACCTTGCGCGGTCAGTGCGGAAACGAGTTCCGTACCCAAACCTAAAGAGGAAAATGGATTACTCATGATTGTAGTCTTTCTTTCAGACCTTATGCCGTCTGAAACGGGAAACTGATAGGATGGGGAAAGTATAGTGGATTAACAAAAATCAGGACAAGGCGACGAAGCCGCAGACAGTACAGATAGTACGGAACCGATTCACTTGGTGCTTGAGCACCTTAGAGAATCGTTCTCTTTGAGCTAAGGCGAGGCAACGCCGTACTGGTTTTTGTTAATCCACTATAAACTGCCCTCCTGTGAGTGGCGGGGCAGGGAATCTGTGTGCGGATTATGCCATAAAACGGTGCCTGCCCCAATCGCGGGCGCGTCCGGAGATTGGAAATCCTGCTTAAAAAATGTACAATGGCGTACTTTTTTGAAACGCGGGCCCATTATGCACATCGGCGGCTATTTTATCGACAACCCCATCGCACTTGCGCCGATGGCGGGTATTACCGACAAACCCTTCCGCCGCTTCTGCCGCGATTTCGGCGCGGGTTGGGCGGTGTGCGAAATGCTGACCAGCGACCCGACGCTTAGAAATACCAAAAAGACCCTGCACCGCAGTGATTTTACCGATGAAGGCGGCATCGTTGCCGTGCAGATTGCCGGCAGCGATCCGCAGCAGATGGCGGATGCCGCGCGTTACAACGTCAGCCTTGGGGCGCAGGTCATTGACATCAACATGGGCTGTCCCGCCAAGAAAGTGTGCAACGTCCAAGCCGGTAGCGCGCTGATGCAGGACGAGCCGCTGGTTGCCGCCATTTTGGAAGCCGTCGTCCGTGCGGCAGGCGTACCCGTTACCCTCAAAACCCGTTTGGGCTGGCACGACGACCACAAAAACCTGCCTGCCGTCGCCCGCATCGCCGAAGATTGTGGCATTGCCGCCCTTGCCGTCCACGGACGCACGCGCACGCAAATGTACAAAGGCGAGGCGCGTTACGAACTCATCGCCGAAACCAAATGCCGTCTGAACATCCCGGTCTGGGTCAATGGCGACATTACTTCGCCGCAAAAAGCCCAAGCCGTCCTCAAACAAACCGCCGCAGACGGCATCATGATAGGGCGCGGTGCGCAAGGCAGGCCGTGGTTCTTCCGTGATTTGAAACATTACGCCGAACACGGTGTTTTGCCGCCTGCTTTGAGTTTGGCAGAATGCAGTGCCGCCATTTTGAACCACGTCCGCGCCATGCACGCGTTTTACGGCAACACCGCCGGCGTACGCATCGCCCGCAAACACATAGGCTGGTACATCGGCGAAATGCCCGATGGAGAACAGGCACGGCGTGAAATCAACCGCTTGGACAGTGCGGCGGCGCAATACGACACACTTGCCGGCTATCTTGAAAGGCTTGCCGGAAAAACCGACCGTTGGGCGTGCGCCTACCGCCCAAATGCCTTCTGAACACTTGATTATCCTTTGAAAGTGCAATCATGCCCCATACCCTTCCCGATATTTCTCAATGCATCAGACAAAATTTAGAACAATATTTCAAAGACCTGAACGGTACCGAACCTTGCGGCGTGTACGATATGGTATTGCATCAGGTGGAAAAACCGCTGCTGGTGTGCGTGATGGAGCAATGCGGCGGCAACCAGTCCAAAGCCTCCGTGATGCTGGGGCTGAACCGCAATACCTTGCGTAAAAAACTGATTCAACACGGTTTGCTGTGAATATGGCTGCAAGCGTCCGTATCTTGGGCATTGACCCGGGCAGCCGCGTAACGGGTTTCGGCATCATCGATGTCAGGGGGCGCGATCATTTTTACGTTGCCTCCGGCTGCATCAAAACGCCTACCGATGCGCCTCTGGCAGACAGGATTGCCGTGATTGTGCGGCACATCGGCGAAGTCGTTGCCGTTTACAAACCTCAACAGGCGGCAGTGGAACAGGTGTTCGTCAACGTCAATCCGGCATCGACGCTGATGCTCGGTCAGGCTAGGGGCGCGGCATTGGCGGCATTGGTCAGCCATAAGCTGCCCGTTTCGGAATACACCGCCTTGCAGGTCAAACAGGCGGTGGTCGGCAAGGGCAAGGCGGCAAAAGAACAGGTGCAGCATATGGTGGTGCAGATGCTGGGGCTTTCGGGAACACCGCAGGCGGATGCGGCGGACGGTCTTGCCGTCGCGCTGACCCACGCCTTACGCAACCACGGGCTTGCCGCCAAACTCAATCCTTCGGGGATGCAGGTCAAGCGCGGCAGGTTTCAATAGTTTCAGACGGCATTTGTATTTTGCCGCCTGAAAAGAAAATGTGTATCGAGATGAAATTTATATTTTTTGTACTGTATGTTTTGCAGTTTCTGCCGTTTGCGCTGCTGCACAAACTTGCCGACCTGACGGGTTTGCTTGCCTACCTTTTGGTCAAACCCCGCCGCCGTATCGGCGAAATCAATTTGGCAAAATGCTTTCCCGAGTGGGACGGAAAAAAGCGCGAAACCGTATTGAAGCAGCATTTCAAACATATGGCGAAACTGATGCTTGAATACGGCTTATATTGGTATGCGCCTGCTAAACGCCTGAAATCGCTGGTGCGTTACCGCAATAAGCATTATTTGGACGACGCACTGGCGGCGGGGGAAAAAGTCATCATCCTGTATCCGCACTTTACCGCGTTCGAGATGGCGGTGTACGCGCTCAATCAGGATGTTCCGCTAATTAGTATGTATTCCCACCAAAAAAACAAGATATTGGACGAACAGATTTTGAAAGGCCGCAACCGTTATCACAACGTCTTCCTCATCGGGCGCACCGAAGGGCTGCGCGCCCTCGTCAAACAGTTCCGCAAAAGCAGCGCGCCGTTTCTGTATCTGCCCGATCAGGATTTCGGACGCAACGATTCGGTTTTTGTCGATTTCTTCGGTATTCGGACGGCAACGATTACCGGCTTGAGCCGCATTGCCGCGCTTGCAAATGCCAAAGTGATTCCCGCCATCCCCGTCAGGGAGGCGGACAATACGGTTACACTGCAATTCTACCCGGCTTGGAAATCCTTTCCGGGTGAAGACGCGCAAGCCGACGCGCAACGTATGAACCGCTTTATTGAGGAACGCGTGCGCGAACATCCCGAGCAGTATTTTTGGCTGCACAAGCGTTTTAAAACCCGTCCGGAAGGCAGCCCCGATTTTTATGGATTACACGAAGTAACAAAATAAATCAGGCGTTTCAGAGCGAATCCGCCGATTGTTTTTGGAAATTTGAAATTCTGGTTTTGCAAACAGGATGTTCCGGGCGGCGTTAACGCTTCAGCCGTTTGTAAAAACAATGCTTTTTTAAATTGACAAAAACAAAATCCGGTTTAAAGACTGATGCGTACCCGGTCATACAAAATGTAGTAAATAATGCTTTAATGAAATCATTTTAAATCGAGCTAGAAATGAACCTGGAAGATTATGAAGACATTTTTAATAAAATTACTTTTTCATCACAACAACTTAGTCAATGAATATTCTTATTTTATTGGGAATAAAAACTTATTTAAAATAGTATCCCGAACTAAAACGAGTAAGGGCTTTTTTTTCACTATAGAAAAACCATTAAATTTTTTAAGCAAAAAAACTTATTTTGAGTTTAATTTTAAATATTTACACTTGGGGAAAGAATGCTTTGGTTCGTTTATGTGCTGGATAAATACTAATTTGATAGAATTTGAGGGAGTTTTTTTTAACGATCCGCTTCCTGATATTATGATAATAAATAACTTTTTTGAAATAAATGATTAACGATACGCCAATAAAAAGAGGCTTATTCTGCGGACAAAGGGGAGGATGCGGAAAATCCGGTTAATATATTAAAATTCAATCAAAATTAAATTTGTTTAAAAACATAATGTTGCAAACAAGCATCTCATATAAGCCTTTTTCATTAAAAAGGTATTCAGATATTTTATGCTAAAAATCCACATAATATTTAAATTAATATCAAATCATACAAAAATATAAAATTTAATTCTGTTTGTTTATCATTTTAAGCAATAATATAAATCAGGCGTTTTGATTCCCCTATTTTGAAAAATGCTTGGCAAGGTGCGAAAAAAGGCGTACATTCCGCTACACAGAATTACAGACGCAGCGAAACAATGCCGTCTGAAAGGATGTTCCGGCCGGTCTTCGGGCTGTCCGGTGTCTTGCCGGAAACGGCGGGACGAAAGTTTGCCGGCGCAGGGTTGAGCTGCGCAGGTAAAGCCGCAGGCGAAAGCCTGTATTGTTTGTGAAGCGTAAATCTCTGATTTGAGGTATTGGGGCAATCCTGTGGGGGGTTGCCTCTTTTTTTACCTGCCTTTTAATGACACAATAGCCATCCGTCCTTTTTGAATACAAGGTGCAGCGATGAATACGATTTTGGCTTTCGATATTGAAACCGTGCCCGATGTGCAAGGGATACGGACTTTATATCATCTCCCGTCCGATTTGCCCGACGATGAAGTGGTGCTGTTTGCCCAGCAAAAACGCCGCGCCCAGACGGGCGGGGATTTTATGCAGCATCATCTCCATCAGGTTGTGGCGGTTTCGTGCTGTATGCGCTGGGGGCAGGACAAAATCCATATCGGCACAATCGGCGAGGCGGACGACGGCGAAGAAGTGGTTATCGCCAAATTTTTCGAGTTGGTGGAAAAACATACGCCGCAACTGGTCAGTTGGAACGGCGGCGGGTTCGACCTGCCCGTACTGCATTACCGCTCCCTGATATACGGCATCAATGCCGCGCGTTATTGGGATATGGGCGAAGGGGAATTTGGCGACAGCCGCGATTTCAAGTGGAACAACTACATCAGCCGCTATCACCAACGCCACTGCGATTTGATGGATTTGCTCGCGCTTTACCAGCCGAGGGCAAACGTGCCGCTGGACGATATGGCGAAACTGTGCGGTTTTCCGGGCAAGCTGGGTATGGACGGCAGCAAGGTGTGGGAGGCGTTTCACGCGGGCAGGCTGAAGGAAATCCGCAATTATTGCGAAACCGACGCGGCAAACACTTATCTGATGTACCTGCGTTTCTGCCTCGTCAGCGGCAGGCTGGATGCGGACGAATACGAAATGGAAATCAAACGGATGCGGAATTACCTGTCCGCACAAGCCGGGGAAAAGCCGCATTGGGAAGAGTTTGTCCGCGCGTGGGAATAAAGATTGAAATTCAAACCGGTTGTCCGGGCGGCACGCCCGTGCCGCCGCTGCGGCTTCAGACGGCATACGCGGGATGCTCCCGTGCCGTCTGAAGCCTTTTCCAGTCAAACAAAATAACATTGAAAGAAAAAATGAGCAAAACCGTGCATTATCTCAAAGACTATCAAACGCCCGCCTACCATATTCTCAAAACCGATTTACATTTTGATATTAACGAACCGCAAACCATTGTGAAGTCGCGTTTGACGGTCGAGCCGCAGAGGGTAGGGGAGCCGCTGGTGTTGGACGGTTCGGCGAAACTCTTGTCCGTCAAAATCAACGGGGCGGCGGAGGATTATGTGTTGGAAGGCGAAACGCTGACGATTGCAGACGTGCCGTCCGAACGCTTCACCGTCGAAGTGGAAACCGAAATCCTGCCGGCGGAAAACAAATCGCTGATGGGGCTGTATGCTTCCGGAGGCAATCTGTTTACCCAGTGCGAGCCGGAGGGCTTCCGCAAAATCACGTTTTACATCGACCGTCCTGATGTGATGTCCAAATTCACGACCACCATCGTTGCGGACAAAAAACGCTATCCCGTTTTGCTCTCCAACGGCAATAAAATCGACGGCGGCGAGTTTTCAGACGACCGCCATTGGGTGAAATGGGAAGACCCGTTTGCCAAACCGAGCTATCTGTTTGCTTTGGTCGCGGGCGATTTGGCGGTAACGGAAGACCGTTTCACCACCATGAGCGGCAGAAACGTCAAAATCGAGTTTTACACCACCGAGGCGGACAAGCCCAAGGTCGGCTTTGCCGTGGAATCCTTGAAAAACGCGATGAAGTGGGACGAAACGCGCTTCGGTTTGGAATACGACTTGGATATTTTCATGGTCGTCGCCGTGGGCGATTTCAATATGGGCGCGATGGAAAACAAGGGGCTGAACATTTTTAATACCAAGTTCGTCCTTGCCGACAGCCGCACCGCCACCGATACCGATTTCGAAGGCATCGAATCCGTGGTCGGACACGAATATTTCCACAACTGGACGGGCAACCGCGTAACCTGCCGCGACTGGTTCCAGCTTTCGCTGAAAGAAGGGCTGACCGTGTTCCGCGACCAAGAATTTTCCGGCGACCGCGCCAGCCGCGCCGTGCGCCGCATCGAAAACATCCGCCTTTTGCGCCAGCACCAGTTCCCCGAAGACGCAGGCCCGACCGCGCATCCGGTGCGCCCCGCCAGCTATGAGGAGATGAACAATTTCTACACCATGACCGTTTATGAAAAAGGCGCGGAAGTGGTGCGGATGTATCACACCCTGCTCGGCGAAGAGGGCTTCCAGAAAGGCATGAAGCTCTATTTCCAACGCCACGACGGGCAGGCAGTGACCTGCGACGATTTCCGCGCGGCGATGGCGGACGCGAACGGCATCAATCTCGACCAGTTCGCCTTGTGGTACAGCCAGGCGGGCACGCCCGTTTTGGAAGCGGAAGGTCGTCTGAAAAATAATATTTTCGAGTTAACCATCAAACAAACCGTGCCGCCCACGCCTGATATGGCGGACAAGCAGCCGATGATGATTCCCGTCAAAGTCGGGCTGCTGAACCGCAACGGCGAAGCGGTGGCATTCGATTATCAGGGCAAACGCGCAACCGAAGCCGTATTGCTGCTGACCGAAGCCGAACAGACCTTCCCGCTCGAAGGCGTAACCGAAGCCGTCGTTCCCTCACTGCTGCGCGGGTTCAGCGCGCCGGTACATCTGAACTATCCGTACAGCGACGACGACCTGCTGCTCCTGCTCGCCCACGACAGCGACGCCTTCACGCGCTGGGAAGCCGCCCAAACGCTCTACCGCCGCGCCGTCGCCACCAACCTTGCCGCGCTTTCAGACGGCATCGGGTTGCCGAAACACGAAAAACTGCTTGCCGCCGTCGAAAAAGTCATTTCAGACGACCTCTTGGACAACGCCTTCAAAGCCCTGCTTTTGGGCGTTCCGTCTGAAGCCGAACTGTGGGACGGCACGGAAAACATCGACCCGTTGCGCTACCATCAGGCGCGCGAAGCCTTGTTGGATACACTTGCCGTCCACTTCCTGCAGAAATGGCACGAATTGAACCGTCAGGCGGCGAAGCAGGAAAACCAAAGCTACGGATACAGCCCCGAAGCCGCCGGTTGGCGCACGCTGCGCAATGTCTGCCGCACCTTCGTTCTGCGCGCCGACCCCGCGCACATCGAAACCGTTGCCGAAAAATACGGCGAAATGGCGCAAAACATGACCCACGAATGGGGCATCCTGTCCGCCGTCAACGGCAACGAAAGCGATACGCGCAACCGCCTGCTGGCGCAGTTTGCCGACAAGTTTTCAGACGACGCGCTGGTGATGGACAAATATTTCACCCTCGTCGGCTCAAGCCGCCGCAGCGACGCCCTGCAACAGGTTCAAACCGCCTTGCAGCATCCGAAATTCAGTCTTGAAAACCCCAACAAAGCCCGCTCGCTTATCGGCAGCTTCAGCCGCAACGTCCCGCATTTCCACGCAGAAGACGGCAGCGGCTACCGTTTCATCGCCGACAAAGTCATCGAAATCGACCGCTTTAACCCGCAGGTCGCCGCTCGCCTGGTGCAGGCGTTCAACCTCTGCAACAAGCTCGAACCGCACCGCAAAAACTTGGTGAAACAAGAATTGCAGCGCATTCGGGCGCAGGAAGGATTGTCGAAAGACGTGGGCGAAATCGTCGGCAAGATTTTGGATTGAGGCCGTCAAACAGAAAAACAATGCCGTCTGAAAGCTCTTGCGCTTTTCAGACGGCATTTTTGTATTTTGAAATATTGGGCAATTGATTCTTTTATTGAGAAGTCTGTTTCAGTGTCTGAATCATGAGGGATTTGAACGACTGCTGCAAAGGCTTGGGGAGTTGCATGAAGATAAGTTCGATGGGCATATCTTCCATATTTGTTGCGGTATTGTTTTGCTGTCTTTCTAAACTTTCTGCCAATAGAAAAATAGATGAAACGGGACAGTCCAAGGCTTCTGACAGATATTTTAGGATAGATTCGCTATATCCTTGGTTGCCGTTTTCAAGATTGGAAATATTACTTTTTGAGGTATTGGCAAAATCAGCAAGCTGCTGCTGAGTCCATCCCTTTTGTTTCCTTAAGAATCTGATTGCGTGGCTAATGTTCATGAAATGAATCTTAGAGACAGGCAGACTCTTTTTAAATTGTATTAATGTATTTATTGACTAAAAAATATTTTAATGCAATACTTAATACAGTTTTACTGTACTTTATTTTTAAACCTCACTTATTTTTGGATAGGAAATGAAAATCAGAAATGGTATTTTTGCCGGAGTTCTCCCGGCAATGTTATTGACGGGTTGTATGGATGGTTTGCCTTCATGTGATTCCAGCGAGGCGGAAGGTTTGGTGAAGAAGATTGTTAATCAGAAATCGTTCTTTATCGGTCAGTTTGTTTCATTAGATGATGTAGAGGAAACTGCCGCTAATAATGAAGCAGGAATCAGGGTGTGTTCTGCTACGCTGACCACGACGAGAATCAGTAAGGACATTACTTATTCCATCAGGTGGCAGAACAAAGAAAACAAAGAATACATCGTGGAAGTAAATAACTAAAGGAATTCAAAGCGATGAAAGGTCAAATTTTAGATTTTTCGATTCAAGCTGGCGGTTTGATTAGCAGTGAGGATGGTAAACGCTATCCATTTAAAAACGAAGAATGGAAAGAACAGGGCGTACCAACACGAGGGATGAAAGTCGATTTTGATGTTGATGAAGATGGGCAGGCGGTAGCTGTTTATAAAGCTTTGGGCGCAAGTTCGACCGGAGGGGTTGCAACCGTTCTGCAAAATGCCTCCCAAACTCGCAATGAAAATGGACAGCTTTCTCTCTTTGCTTTGTTCTTGGAAACATTGACCAAACGGTATGCCCAATTTTCAGGTCGTGCTTCTAAAAGAGAATTTTGGGGGTTTGCACTGTTTAGTGCAGTTGTAGAGGTAGCTATTTTATTTGTCGCTGGGATAATGTTTGAAATCAATGAAAGCCTTGGTAGTATTTTCGGTCTTTTATATTGGCTTTTTGTTATTGCTTTAGTTATCCCGCACCTATCAGTCGGTGTACGCCGACTCCATGATATCGGTAAATCAGGATGGTGGTTCTTGATTGTACTTGTTCCGCTTATTGGTCCGATTTGGTTGATTGTTTTGTGTTGTCAAGCTTCTGTAAACGAAGATAACCAATGGGGTGGACTGCCTGAGAACTAAATCTTTCATCAAAATGCCGTCTGAAGCGTTATCCGGCTTTCAGACGGCATTTTTGTATTTAAAGCCGAGTAACGCTCAATACACCTTTGACGTCGCCGAGGCTGGCGAGGACGCGCGGGAGGTCGTTGACTTGTTTGACTTCGAGCGTGAACCTCATGCTGGCTTCCAAGTCGCGGGACTGGGTTTGCACGGCGGTAACGTTGAGTTTGTGGCGGGCGAGTGCGTCGGATACGTCGCGCAAAAGCCCTGAGCGGTCTTGGGCGCGAATTTCGACATCGACGGCGAACACTTGTCCTTCCTGCAACGCCGCCCAGCTTGCGTCCAGCACTTTTTCGGGCGAGTGTTCGGCGAGATGTCGGAAAGAGGGGCAGGTTTTGCGGTGGACGGAAATGCCGCGCTCGCGGGTAACGAAGCCGACAATATCGTCGGGCGGCGCGGGTTTGCAGCATTTGGCAAGGGTAGTCATCAGTCCGTCTTCGCCGTCGATGAGCACGCCGGTTTTGCCGCCTTTTTTGATTTTAGACTGTTTGACAATGGTGGTTTCGCTGACGGGCACGGGCGGCGGTTCGTTCAGCGTACCGCAGGCTTTTTGGATGGCGCGATTGGAAATTTCGCCCTGTCCGACGGCGGTGTAGAGGTCGTCGAGTTTTTTGTAGCCGAGGTTTTCGGCAAGCTCTTGCAGGTTGGGTTTGGGCGTGAGTTTGGCAAGCTGTTTGTCGAGTTGGACGCGGCCTTCTTCGCGCACGGTGTCGGCGTTTTGCTGGCGGATGTAGGCGCGGATTTTGCCGATTGCCTTGCTGGATTTGACCCAGCCTTCGTAGAGCCAGTTGACAGAAGGGTGCCCTTCTTTGGCGGTAATGATTTCGACGCGCTGTCCGTTTTCAAGCTGGGTGGACAGCGGCACGATTTGCCCTTCGACTTTCGCGCCGCGGCAACGGTCGCCGATGCTGCTGTGTAAGGCGTAGGCGAAGTCGATGGGGGTCGCGCCCGTGGGCAGGGAGAGGACTTTGCCGTGCGGGGTCAGGACGTAAATCGTGTCGTTGAAAAGCTCGGTTTTGAAGGCGGCGGCGAGGTCTTCCTTGCCGCTTTCCGCCATGTTTTCACGCCAATCCAGGAGTTGGCGCAACCAGGCGATTTTTTGTTCGTAGGCTGAATCGCCTTTGCCGCCCTCTTTATAACGCCAGTGGGCGGCGACACCGAATTCGTTGAATTGGTGCATATCGAAGGTGCGGATTTGTACTTCCACGCCTTTGTCTTCCGGGCCGACAATGACGGTGTGCAAACTTTTATAGCCGTTGCCTTTGGGGTTGGCGATATAGTCGTCGAACTCGCCGGGGATGGGCTGCCAGAGGCTGTGGACGATACCCAGTGTGGTGTAACACTCGGGGACGGTATCAACCAGAATCCGCACGGCGCGGATGTCGAACAACCCGTCGAAGCTGAGTTTTTTCTTCACCATTTTTTTGTAAATGGAGTAGATGTGTTTCGGACGGCCGGCGACTTCGAAGTGGATATTGTATTTTTTCAGTTCCGTACGCAGGATATTGAGGAAGTTTTCGATGTATTCGAGGCGTTCGGTGCGTTTTTCGTCCAAAAGCAGCGCGATTTCGCGGTATTTTTCGGGTTCTTGATGGCGGAAGCCGAGGTCTTCGAGCTGCCATTTGAGCTGCCACACGCCCAAGCGGTTGGCGAGCGGGGCGAAGATGTCGAGGGTTTCTTTGGCGACGGCGCGTTTTTCGGGACTGTCGGGAACGTTGCTTAAAAATTGCAGGGTGCGCGTACGCATCGCCAGTTTGATCAACACGACGCGGATGTCGGTAACCATCGCCAGCAGCATTTTCCGCATAATTTCGGCTTGCCGGGTGCGTTCTTCCGGCGTGGCGAGGCTGTCCACCCGGGCGAAGTGGGTGAGCTTCTGCACTTCGTCCACACCTTTGACCAGCTCGGCGACGGTGCTGTTGCAGCGTTCGGAAACCAATAGATTCCAGTCGGGGACGTAGCGTCCGATGTCAGCAAGCAGGGTGGCGGCGACGGCATCGGGGAGCAGGTCGAGTTCGTTAACCATCTGCGCCGCGCCGAGGAAGTGGTCGGGCAGCGGCTCGCCGTACGGTGTGGCGGCATCGGCGGGGTAATGTGCTTCCGCCAGCGAACGGGCGGCTAAGACAAGTTTTTTATCGTTGTCCGGCAGCGCGGCGCAGTAGCTGTCGAACCATTCGTGCAATTCTTGCGGGGTCGCGCTTTGCGTGTCTTGAATCGGGCTGATGGCGGTCATGATGGGGTCTTCCGTTCCGATAAAAACGAGTTTATTGTAACAGCTTATTTATTTACGGTGCATAGGCGGGAAGATAAACTTGTTTCGGGCGGCGCGGGGTGTTAAGGTAGCCGGTACCGACAGGTTGACGAGGAATATTTTGATGAAACTGTATATTTACGACCATTGCCCGTTTTGCGTGCGTGCGCGGATGGCTGCCGGGCTGTTTGGCGCGGACGTTGAAGAAGCCGTGCTGGCAAACGACGACGAGGCAACGCCGATCGGTATGATTGGCGCGAAACAAGTGCCCATCCTGCAAAAAGAGGACGGTTCGTTTATGGGCGAGAGTTTGGACATTGTGCGGCATTTCGACCGCGAAGGCCGTCTGAAAGACGAAGTCCGCCCCGAGATACAGGCATGGCTGGACAAAGTCGGCAGTTACAACAATAAACTGGTTCAGCCGCGTACTGTTAAAATCGGTCTGCCCGAGTTCGCTACTGCCGAAGCGGTTAAATATTTTACAGACAAAAAAGAGAAAAGCATCGGCAGCTTTTCCGCCAATTTGAATAAAACCGCCCAATACCTCGAACGGATAAACGCAGATTTGCAAGAGTTGGAGAATTTGATGGACGGTACTTCAGACGGCATCAACGGCGGAATCGGCATGGAGGATATTTTGGTTTTCCCCGTTTTGAGGAATCTGACCGTGGTGCGCGGCATCGAATGGCCCCAAAAGGTGATGGGTTATTTGATGACGATGAGTGAAAAATCAGGCGTGCCGCTTTATTTTGACAGGGCGTTGTAAAACAGGAAAACGCGGCAGGGCAATATGTCCTGCCGCGTTTTTTGGAACGTTTATGCCGTCTGAAAACCAGTCAGACGAACATCTGCACAAACGCAATCACCAGCCGCACAATCTGTGCAATAAACGCACCCAATACGCCCGTCAGCATCAGCAGCAGGATAATCCACGTCCCATAGGGTTCGATTTTGCGGAACGCTTGCGAATATTTCGCCGGCAGGAAGGTATCGATAAAAATGCCGCCGTCCGAAGGCAGGATGGGGATGATATTGAGCGCGAACAGAATCGCATTGATCAGAATACCGTAGTTTGCCATTTGAGCCAGCGGCATCTGATACGCCCCGCCGACATACGGAGTCAGCACCAAAACCACGCCCCACAGAACCGCCATCGCCAGATTCGACAGCAGGCCGGACGCGGCAACGCAACGCCAGGCAAGGCGCGGATTGCGGAAGTTGCGCGAATCGATGGGAATCGGACGCGCCCAACCAAATAGAAACGGTGTGAACATCAAAGTAAGCAGCGGCACGATGATTGTGCCGACCGGATCGATATGGGGCAGGGGGTTCAGTGTCAGCCTGCCGTATTGTTCGGCAGTGTTGTCTCCCCAGTAGCGCGCCGTATAGCCGCGTACCACCTCCCTGACAGTAATGGCAAGCAGTACGGGCAGGACGGCAAGCAGGAACACGCCCAAGTCAAAGTTCCGAAACATAATTTTCCTTTATAAAGGTTGATACACAGCCGCAACCGGCTGCCGGATAAAGGCGGCAATATATCATTTAACCCGATTTTGTTGGAACGGGAAAACAGGCAGAGCCGCTCCATTTGTCCGCAGGCATCTGAGAATTTATCATAATATATTGTTTCAATATGGATTTTGTGAATATAAAACCTGTAATAAAATAGATTAGAGATACATTATGAATCCAAAAATATGTCCGCGCTGCAACCAAGGAATATTGTATATTTTTAAATCAAAATACATTTTGAAAGAAATTATTCTATGTGACGAATGTGATGCCATGTGGTTAAAAGGAATGAAAATTACATATGGAGATTATGATAAAGATTTTTATAATTATGAAATATTTATGAATCAAAATGGCGTATCTTCTCCTTGGGAAGAGGAGAATATTTTTTTAACACCTTACTATGAAAATGAACTTTAACGCAGATAATTTTTGGCGCCACCCTGCTGCCCGTCGAAGCCGGTTTCGGCTTTAAATCCGCCGGCAAAGAGCAAAACCAAAACTACAGTATTCATATAAAGGCGAATGATAAAAATAGGTTGCAAATAGGAATTGTTGCTATTATTATGCCCGAATTATGGATAAAGAACGAATTTTAACCCCCGCAGTCGTGTTTTCCGTCGCACTGCTGCATTTGGCAATGGTGGCATCGCTCTGGCAGGCGCACAAGCTGCCCGTGATAGAGTCAGGAAATGTCATTGAATTTGTCGATTTGGGCGACTTTGGCGGAGGGGACGGCGCACCCGAAGGCGCAGGCGCGCCTGCCGCGCCCGAACCGCAACCCGAGCCTGAGCAGCCCAAACCTGTCGAGCCGCCCAAACCGGTTTTGAAGCCGGTGGTTACAAAAAAGGCGGATGCAGATATTCAGCAGCCCAAGGAAAAGCCGAAACCCGAAGAAAAACCGAAACCAGAGCCTAAGCCGGAAGTGAAGCCGACTCCCAAACCGGTTGAGAAAACGGTAGAGAAGCCGTCTGAAAAACCTGCCGAACATCTCGGCAATACTTCCGCCAAAGCCGGCAGCGAGAACGGCGGGGGAGAAGGTAAGGGAACCGGTACCAAAGGTGACGGAACGGGGCGCGGAGAAGGCAGCGGTAAAGGCAGCGGCGGAGCCAAAGGCGAGCATGGGGAAGGAACCGGCGGCAGCGGCGGCGGAACAGGTGCCGGCAGCAGCAAAGGCAATCCCCTGCGTGCCAACGGCAGTATTCCGCGACCGCCTTATCCTACGCTTTCTATGGAAAACGATGAACAGGGTACGGTTGTCCTGAGTGTGATGGTGTCTCCGGGCGGTCATGTCGAGTCCGTCAAAGTGGTGAAAAGCAGCGGTTTTTCCCGTTTGGACAATGCGGCACGCAAGGCGGCGCAAAACGGGCATTTCCATGCGGATGTCTGGACGGAGTTTAAAGTCCCCGTTAAATTTGAATTGAATTAGGCTGTTGTCGCGGCAGTTTGCGGCAGCTTGGATTTTTGATTTGTTTTTATCAGTTTTGGAATCATTATGGATTTGAAATTAGTGTTTGAATCAGGCGATGTCGTCCTGATCGGTGTGTTTGTGTTGATGTTGCTGATGAGTATCGTAACGTGGTGTCTGATTGTCTTGCGCTGCATCAAGCTGTATCAGGCGCGTAAAGGAAACGCCGCCGTCAAACGGCATATGAGCGATACTCTGCCTTTGGGCGACGCGGTCGAAAAAGTGCGCGCCGTCGATGCGCCTTTGTCCAAGCTGGTGCAAGAGGCGTTGCAGTCTTACCGCAACTACCGCCGGAGCGAAGCGTCCGAACTGGCGCAGGCTTTGCCGTTGAACGAGTATTTGGTTATTCAAATCCGCAACAGTATGGCTCAAATTATGCGCCGGTTCGATTACGGGATGACCGCGCTTGCCTCTATCGGCGCGACCGCGCCGTTTATCGGGCTGTTCGGCACGGTTTGGGGGATTTACCACGCCCTGATCAATATCGGACAAAGCGGGCAGATGAGCATTGCGGCAGTTGCCGGCCCGATCGGCGAGGCACTGGTGGCGACGGCGGCGGGTTTGTTTGTGGCGATTCCGGCGGTGTTGGCATACAACTTCCTCAATCGCGGCACGAAAACACTGGCTCAGGATTTGGATGCGATGGCGCACGATTTGCATGTCCGCCTGCTTAATCAAAAGGATAGCTGATTATGGCATTTGGTTCGATGAATTCCGGCGACGATTCGCCGATGTCCGACATCAACGTTACGCCGTTGGTGGACGTGATGCTGGTGTTGCTGATTGTGTTTATGATTACTATGCCGGTGCTGACGCATTCCATCCCTTTGGAACTGCCGACCGCGTCCGAGCAGGCAAACAAGCAGGATAAACAGCCTAAAGATCCTTTGCGCCTGACGATTGATGCAAACGGTGGTTATTATGTCGGCGGAGATTCTACAAGCAAAGTGGAAATCGGGGAAGTGGAAAGCCGTCTGAAAGCTGCCAAGGATCAGAATGAAAACGTGATTGTGGCAATTGCGGCAGATAAGGCGGTAGAATATGATTATGTGAACAAGGCGTTGGAGGCCGCCCGTCAGGCAGGGATTACCAAAATCGGTTTTGTAACGGAAACTAAGGCCCAATAAAGTTTGACGTTTGAACGAATGCCGTCTGAAATCTGTTCAGACGGCATTTTTGTATCGGTCGGTTTTATGGTTTGACCGCTGCATCTTCCAAACGGGTTCTGAAGTTTTCCAGATTCACACCTGCCGCTTCTGCGCGGCGGATGATTTCGTCAACCGGCATACCTTCTGCCGCTCTGCGGAAGCCCCACAGGAGGGAGCAGCGCGTACCGGTTCGGCAATAGGCAAGGACGGGATATTCGGCTTGTCCGATGAGTTGTCGGAAGGTTTCGACATCGTGTTTTTGGATGTCGCGGGCGGTAACGGGTTGGTGATGAAATCCGGTAACGCCTGCTTGTTCCAGCCACTGTTTGATTTGGGCGAAGTCGGGTTGCGATTCTTCTTCGCGGTCGGGGCGGTTGCAGATGACGGTTTTGATGCCAAGTTGCGCGATTTGTTCCGCATCGGCTTCCGTCAGTTGTGGGGAAATGTAGAGATGTTCGTCAAGTTTTAGAATCGCCATTTTATTTCCTTTGCTTTGCGGTTGGTTTTCAGACGGCATTTTGTGTGCAATGCCGTCTGAAAGTTTAACCGAACAACCAGTTTTCCAACAGGTTCCGGTCTGTGATATGTAAAAGTGCAGTATCAGCCTCCGTTGCCTGAACCGTCAAGACGGTTTGACGCAATATGCCGAAACGGAAGAAGTGGATATTGATTTTTGCCCCGACGGGGTATCGGGTCCATTGTGCGGCAAAGTCGGTGCAGGCATAACCGTCTAAAGCAATGATTTTGTCTTGCGGACACAGTGCCGCAGATTCCGCGCTGCTGCCGTTAAGGATATGCGTCAGGACGATGTGGTCGGTGTTTTGTTTGAAACGTGCGCCGAAATCGCCTACCGGCGGAAAAGGGCAAATGTGTTCCGCATATCCACCGCCGTGTTGTCGGGGAAGTTGTAGGAAGGTCAGTCCCACGCCTGCGGTTGCCAGGCATTCGGCAAGCGGCAAATCTTCGGTACTGTATAACGCTTTTTGGAAAAAATCTTCCAAATCCAAGCCGGTTATTTCCTGACAGCGGATTTGCCAGTGTTTTTCCGGAATGCCCGCGCGCGTATCCGCCCACTCCCGATAGAGTTTGTCCATTACCGTATCGAGAGAATGTCTGCCGCCGCTTTTGTTCCGTATCAGCAAATCAAGGCACAATGCGGCAAGCGCGCCTTTTTGGTAGTAGCTGACGATGGCGTTGGGGCTGTTTTCATCCGGTTTGTAAAATTTGTTCCACACGGTAAAACTCGATTCCGCCAAGGTCTGCCTCAAACGGCCGCGGGTTTGTTGTACGCGCGTAATACCTTGTGCCAGCAGGTTTAAATAAGATTCGGGCGAGATGGTGCGGCTGCGTGCCAAAAACAAATCGTCGTAATAGGATGTAATGCCTTCGAATGCCCATAGTTGTTCGGTATAGTTTTCTTTGTCGAGGTCATAAGGGGCGAACGCGGCAGGTTTGATGGATTTGACGTTCCACGCGTGAAAATATTCGTGGGAGAAAAGTCCGAGCAATGTGGTGTAGGCATCGTCGGCATCGGTCATCCTGTACGGCGGAAGGCTGTGGCGGTCGGCGAGCAGGGCGGTGCTGTCGGCGTGTTCCAAACCGCCGTAAATATGGTCGCCGACGTGGAGCAGGAACAAATATTTCTCAAATGGGGCAGGGGAGGAAAACATCGCCAGTTCTGTTTCGCAGATTTCTTTGATGTCCGAAACCAGCTTGTTGCGGTCGAAATCGGGATATATGCCGCTTAAGGCAATCGTGTGCGGAATGCCTGCCGCCTCAAAATCTAAAAATTCAATCAAGCCCATCTCCACAGGTCGGTCAATCAATTCGGCATAAGATGCCGTCTGAAAGACAAACCTTCCTGTTTCCGGCAGCGTTGTGGCAATACGCCATTCGGGTGGAATGCCTGTCAATTCCAAGCGGTGCGGCAGCGTTTCCGTTCCTTCGACTTTCAAAAACAGGCACGATCCGTCAAAAAAACCGCGTTCTGTCGTCAGGAAAGAACCTCGAACCGACAAATCGAATGCATATACGGTGTAGCAGATTTGCCACTCGCCGCGTATGGAGGCGGCACGCCAACAGTTTTTTGCAATTTGGTCGAGTCGGACGGGTATACCGTTGCAGGATGCATCGATAGATGTAATGTGGCGGGAAAAATCCCGAATCAGATAGCTGCCCGGAACCCAGTTTGGCAGGCTTATTTCTATAGGAAAATCATTATCTTGTGTGAATGTCAGCAGGATGTGCCACTCATGGTCTAGAGGGGAGGGGGCAATTTCATAATTAATCATGTCTATTAAATATATCGTTAAATATTATTGATAAAATGTCTTTAAAATGCAGCTTAATCTACATCAATAAAGTGTTACAAAAAAGGAGGCTTGAAAAACAAAGCAATGTCAAACTGGTTGCAATTTATTATAACAATATGATTTATATATAATAAAAAACAAATTAAGAAATAGGCACTCCGGCGGTGGGAATGTAATTCCGCTTGGCGTAATAAGGCAGATATGTTAAATTTAGAAAAAATTACGCTTGCCCAAGTTGTACCTTAAGAGGTCGCAAAGGTGGGTAGGATAAAAAATTTTTATTCCCATAATTCATGGAGACTCTCATGGACACACAAACTTACAACTACAAAGTGGTGCGCCAGTTCGCCATCATGACTGTAGTTTGGGGTATCGTGGGTATGTTGGTCGGCGTTATCGTAGCTGCCCAACTGTTTGCTCCCGCCCTTGATTTATCGGACATCGGTCCTTGGTTTCACTTCGGTCGTCTGCGTCCGCTGCACACCAATGCGGTTATTTTCGCATTCGGAGGCTGCGGCCTGATCGGCACATCATACTACGTTGTCCAACGTACTTGTAATACCCGCCTGTTTGGCGGCTGGCTGCCTGCATTTACCTTTTGGGGCTGGCAGGCGGTAATCGTTGCCGCCGCTGTCAGCTTCCCTATGGGTTGGACTCAAGGTAAAGAATATGCCGAGCTCGAATGGCCGATCGATATCCTGATTACTTTGGTTTGGGTGGCATACGCCATCGTATTCTTCGGTACGATTGCCAAACGTAAAATCAAACATATCTATGTTGCCAACTGGTTCTATGGCGGCTTTATTTTGGCGGTCGCACTTTTGCATATCGTCAATAACATCAGCATCCCGGCAGGTTTGATGAAGTCGTATCCCGTCTATTCCGGTGCGATTGATGCTATGGTTCAATGGTGGTACGGGCATAACGCCGTGGGCTTCTTCCTGACTGCCGGCTTCTTGGGTATGATGTACTATTTCGTACCCAAACAAGCAGGCCGCCCTGTTTATTCCTACCGCTTGTCTGTCGTTCACTTCTGGGCGTTGATTTTCACCTATATGTGGGCGGGTCCTCACCATCTTCACTACACTGCGCTGCCTGACTGGACGCAATCTTTGGGTATGGTTCTGTCCTTGATTCTGTTCGCACCCTCTTGGGGCGGTATGATTAACGGCATTATGACCTTGTCCGGCGCGTGGGACAAACTGCGTACTGACCCGATTCTGAAATTCCTGATTGTTTCCCTGTCCTTCTACGGTATGTCTACCTTTGAAGGTCCGATGATGTCAATTAAAACGGTCAACGCATTGAGCCACTATACAGACTGGACCGTTGCGCACGTTCATGCGGGTGCGTTGGGCTGGGTAGGCTTCGTAACCATCGGTTCTGTCTATTACATGATTCCCCGCCTCTTCGGCAAAGAACAGATGCACAGCACCAAGCTGGTAGAAGCGCATTTTTGGATTGCGACCATCGGCGTGGTACTGTATATCGCCGCGATGTGGATTGCCGGTGTGATGCAGGGTTTGATGTGGGGTTCTTTGAACGATGACGGTACGCTGACCTACTCGTTTGTCGAATCCGTAAAACGCACTATGCCTTACTATATGATCCGTTTTGCAGGTGGTTTATTGTATCTGAGTGGTATGTGCATTATGGCGTACAACGTGTACCGCACAGCCATCGGTGGTAAAGCAGTCGATGCTGAAATCCCTGCGGTTCCCCAAACACAGCACCACTAAAATACTAAGGAAGATAGGCTACCAAAATGAAATTACAACAATTGGCCGAAGAAAAAATCGGCATCCTGATTGTGTTTATCCTGCTTGTAGTCAGTGTCGGTCTGTTGATTGAAGTTGTGCCCTTAGCCTTTACTAAGGTGGCAACACAGCCGGCGCCGGGCGTGAAGCCTTACAATGCCTTGCAGGTTGCCGGACGCGATATTTACATCCGTGAGGGCTGTTACAACTGCCACTCGCAAATGATTCGTCCGTTCCGTGCGGAAACCGAGCGTTACGGTCATTACTCTGTTGCCGGAGAGTCGGTTTACGACCATCCTTTCCAATGGGGTTCCAAACGTACCGGTCCTGATTTGGCACGTGTGGGTGGTCGCTATTCCGACGAATGGCACCGTATCCACCTGCTGAATCCCCGTGATGTCGTGCCTGAGTCCAATATGCCGGCATTCCCATGGCTTGCACGCAATAAAGTCGATGTCGATGCAACCGTTGCCAACATGAAGGCTTTGCGTAAAGTAGGTACTCCTTACAGTGATGAGGAAATTGCGAAAGCACCTGAGGCTTTGGCAAACAAATCCGAGCTGGATGCTGTAGTCGCCTATCTGCAAGGATTGGGTCTGGCTTTGAAAAACGTAAGGTAACATCATGGATATTAACGGTATTCGCGCTCTTTTCACGGTATGGATCTTTATCTGTTTCCTGTTGGTACTCTATATCGTCTTCAACAGGCGGAATAAGAAAAATTACGATGATGCCGCAAACAGCATTTTTGATGAAAACCAAGATGCGCAAGATAAGAAAAGCGAAAACCGTTAATATTGTGATAACGGAGCAAAACAATGAACACAACATCCCAATTTACCAGTAACTTCTGGAATATATATATTGCAGTTATTGTCTTACTGAGCTTTATCGCTTTGGCTTGGCTGCTGCTGTCTCAAAATGTTGTCAAACGTCCGAAGAAGGGCGAAGAAGTACAAACTACGGGTCACGAGTGGGACGGCATTGCCGAATACGACAACCCGCTGCCGCGCTGGTGGTTTTGGCTGTATGTTTTGACATGGCTGTTTGGTATCGGTTATCTGGTTATGTATCCGGGTGTCGGCGACTACAAAGGCCTGCTGAAATGGACTAGCCACAACCAATATGAAAAAGAGGTCAAAAAAGCCGATGAGCAATACGGTAAACTGTATGCCAAGTTTGCGGATATGCCGATTGAAAAAGTGGCAAAAGATCCACAGGCCAAGCAAATCGCCCAAAACCTGTTCAATACCTACTGTATCCAGTGTCACGGCTCTGATGCCAAAGGTTCTAAAGGTTTTCCGAATCTGACCGACAGCGATTGGTTGTGGGGCGGCGATCCCGATAAAATCCACGAGACCATTGAAAAAGGCCGTGTTGCTACCATGCCTGCATGGGGTCCTGCTTTGGGTGAGGAAGGCGTAAAAGACGTTGCGCATTATGTGATGTCTCTTTCAAAACCCAAAGGCCAGTATGATGAGGAACGTGCCGCACGCGGACAAGCCTTGTTCAGCGGTCCGCCTGCCAACTGTTTCACTTGCCACGGCGATAAGGGACAAGGTATCCAAGGTTTGGGTCCGAACCTGACTGATGACGTGTGGTTGTGGGGCGGTACGCAAAAATCCATTATTGAAACCATTACCAACGGCCGCAGCAGCCAAATGCCTGCGTGGGGACATTTCTTGGATAAAGACAAACTGCATATCATGACTGCTTATGTATGGGGTCTTTCCAATAAAGACGGTAAAGCTCCGGTGAAAAAAGCCGAGCCTGCACCGACTCCTGCACCGGCGGCAGAACCCGCAGCATCTGCTCCTGCAGAAGCAGTACAAGCCGCTTCTGAAGCCAAACCTGCCGCAGCAGAACCTAAAGCCGAGGAAAAAGCCGCACCTGCTGCCAAAGTGGACGGCAAACAGGTTTATGAAACCGTTTGTGCCGCCTGCCATGGCAATGCGATTCCGGGGATTCCCCACGTCGGCACGAAAGCCGATTGGGCCGACCGCATCAAAAAAGGTAAAGACACATTGCACAAACACGCGATCGAAGGTTTCAATACGATGCCCGCAAAAGGCGGTCGCGGCGATTTGAGCGATGATGAGGTCAAAGCTGCGGTTGACTATATGGTCAACCAGTCTGGCGGTAAGTTCTAATCTCTGTTTCCCGACTTTGTCAGATCTAGAAATCCGGATTCATATCGAATCCGGATTTTTTATTTTGAATGGAAATCCTGTTTTTGATTTATGCCGTCTGAAAGTGGGGATTTTGATGCTTTCAGACGGTATATGGATTTGTTTCTTCAAAATTGAATCTTTTTTCATATGTTGCAAAAAATATTGATTTTAGTCATAAAGAATTAGTCTTTATTGTTTATAATCGCGCATCATCACGATAGCCCTAATTTCAAAAGGACGATTAATGGATACACAAATCAAAACTGAAGCCGGTCAGCAGAATAACCGGCGTTATCTGACCGTTTGGAGGTGGCATTTTTATGCCGGTTTGCTGGTTATGCCCTTTCTTACCCTGCTTGCCGTTACGGGTTTGGGTATGCTGTTGTTTGCCAATATTACCGGCAAGGAGGGTGAGCGGATTCATGTTGTGTCGCAGGCAACGGTACAACCTCTGTCTGTTCAGGCGGAAGCGGCACGCAGTGCCGTTAATCCGGAGACTTCGTCCGTCGTCCAATATATTGCACCGCGTGCCGATGATATGGTTGCCGTGTTCCGTGTCAACAATGAGGGCAAGGCAACGATGGTTGCGGTCGATCCTTATACGGCACAAGTAGTCAACACCATGCCGCGCAATCAGGGTTGGTATCACACGATGGATGAAATCCACAGCGATATGATGCTCGGCGCGGCAGGCGATTATCTTTTGGAAACGGCGGCTTCACTGACCATTATTATGGTTGTCAGCGGCTTGTACCTTTGGTGGGTGAAACGGCGCGGCATCAAGGCGATGCTGCTGCCGCCAAAAGGCAGGGCGCGTTCTTGGTGGCGGAATCTGCACGGCGCGTTTGGAACTTGGGTGTCGTTGATTTTACTGTTGTTCTGCCTGTCGGGTATTGCTTGGGCAGGTATTTGGGGCGGCAAGTTCGTGCAGGCTTGGAGTCAGTTCCCGGCAGGCAAATGGGGTGTCGAACCGAACCCTGTTTCAGTCGTGCCGACCCATGGCGAGGTATTGAACGACGGCAAGGTTAAGGAAGTGCCGTGGATTTTGGAGCTTACGCCTATGCCTGTTTCAGGGACGACTGTGGGCAAAGACGGCATTAACCCCGACGAGCCGATGACATTGGAAACCGTCGACCGTTTCGCGCGGGAAATCGGTTTCAAAGGGCGTTATCAGCTGAATTTGCCCAAAGGCGAGGACGGCGTATGGACTTTGTCGCAAGACTCTATGAGTTACGATATGATTAGTCCGTTTGCCGACCGTACGGTGCATATCGACCAGTACAGCGGCAAGATTCTTGCCGACATCCGTTTCGACGATTACAACCCGTTCGGTAAATTCATGGCGGCAAGCATTGCGCTGCATATGGGTACTCTGGGCTGGTGGAGCGTGTTGGCAAACGTCTTGTTCTGCCTTGCCGTGATTTTTATCGGCATCAGCGGCTGCGTGATGTGGTGGAAACGCCGTCCGTCCGGCGCGGTGGGCATTGTTCCTCCGGCGCAAAAAATCAAACTGCCTGTCTGGTGGGCAATGGCGGTGCCGCTGCTGCTGATTGCATTGCTTTTCCCGACCGCGTTGCTTGCCATTGCCGTGATTTGGCTGCTGGATACCTTGCTGCTGTCGCGGATTCCTGTTTTGAGGAGATGGTTTAAATGACCCGATGCCGTCTGAAGCGTTCAGACGGCATTTTGTTTGAAGGCGGACGGGGAAAGGCTATATAATCCCGAATACTTGACCACAGCTTCTGTTTGAAATCATGTTTTATCTGTATCAATCCAACCGTCTTGAAACGCTGGCGGCACTGTTTGCCCACATTCAAAAATTCAAACCGCTGAAATCGGTTTTACAGCCCGAACAGATTATTGTGCAGAGTCAGGGGATGCGCCGCTACCTCAACACCTGCCTCGCCCGCGATTTGGGCGTGGCGGCGAATTTGGCGTTCAGCCTGCCCGCCGGCCTGACGTGGAAGCTGATGAAAAAACTGATTCCCGGTATTCCGGAACTCAGCCCGTTTGCCCCCGAAGTCATGCGCTGGCGGCTGTTGGATTTGTTCCGCAGCGCAGAGTTTCAAAACGGAGCGGAGTTTGAAGACGTAAGGCGTGTGCTGCAAAACTATTTGGGCAGCGGCGAATCGGCAGATTATCAGCTTGCGGGACAGCTTGCGGACATATTCGACCAATACCTTGTCTATCGTCCGCAGTGGATAGACGCTTGGCAGCAGGGCAGGATACTCGGTTTGGGCGACGACGAAATCTGGCAGTCTAAACTGTGGCGCTATCTCGATGACGGCAGGCAGAGCGCGCCGCACCGTGTCGCGTTGTGGGAAAAACTGCTTGCCGCGTTGGACAAGGATAAGCTGCCCGAGCGTTATTTCGTGTTCGGCATTTCCACGATGGCGCCGATGTATTTGCAACTTTTGCACAAGCTGTCCGAACATTGCGACGTGTTCGTGTTCGCACTCAATCCGAGCGGGATGCATTGGGGCAATGTCATCGAGGCGGCGCAAATCCTCAAAGGTGGCGGCGATCCCGATTTAACTCAGACAGGGCATCCGCTGCTCGCCTCATTGGGCAAGCAGGGGCGGGACTTTTTCGACTTTTTGAACGAAATGGAAATAGAAGAAGAAACGCCGGTATTTGAAGAAGGCGGGCGCGATACGCTTTTGCACGCCCTGCAAACCGATATTCAAAACCTGAAAATGCCGTCTGAAACGGCGGGAAGCGTCAACACGGGCGACGGCTCGATACGCATCGTATCGGCACACAGCCCTTTGCGCGAATTGCAGATACTCAAAGACAAACTGTTGAAAATTCTGCATGAACATCCCGATTGGCAGCCGCACTACATCGCCGTATTAACCCCGAATATCGAATCCTATACGCCTTTTATCGAAGCCGTGTTCGGACAGGCGCAGCCCGGTGCGCAGGCATTGCCGTATTCCGTGTCAGACGTGAAAATCAGCCGCCGACAACCGCTGTTTCATGCTTTGTCATGCCTGTTCGACTTGTTGGAAAGCCGATTTGAAGTCGACAAAGTGCTTGTGCTTTTAGAAACCGCGCCCGTGTTGCGCCGTTTCGGACTGACTGAGGACGATTTACCGCTTTTGCACGACATGGTTGCCGATTTGAACGTTCACTGGGGTTTGGACGGAGAAATGCGCGGCGGCACGGATCAGCTGTTCACCTGGAAGCAGGCGGTAGAACGCATGATATTGGGCTGGATGCTGCCCGAAGGCGGCAATCCGATGTGGCAGGATGTCAGTGCGTGGTATGCCGACGTGAATCAAACCGTCATGTTTGGACGTTTTGCCGCCTTTATCGAGTCCCTGACGGATATTGTACGGATATGGCGGCAACCTGCGACGGTCGGCGAATGGGTGGCGCGTTGCCGGGATTTGCTTGAAATATTGTTCCAAACCGGGGCCGATGACCAAAAGGCAGTCCAAAACCTCGAAAACGAATGGGTCAAATGGCAGGAAGAGAGTACTCTGGCTGGGTTCATCGGACAGTTGCCGCAACAAACCGTCATCCGCCACATCCGCCGCTTCCTCGACAGCGAAAGTGAGGCAGGCTTTTTACGCGGCGGCATCACTTTTTGCAGTATGGTGCCGATGCGCAGCCTGCCGTTCAAAGTCATCTGCCTGTTGGGTTTGAACGACGGAGATTTTCCCCGCAATACCAAAGCCGCCGTATTCGACCTGATTGCCAAACATCCCGCCAAAGGCGACCGAGCCCGTCGCGATGACGACCGCTACCTGTTCCTTGAAGCTCTCATCAGCGCGCGCGAAATCCTGTATTTGTCCTACATCGGGCGCGACATCCGCAAAGACGAAGAGCTTGCCCCGTCTTCGCTGTTGGGCGAACTCATCGATACCGTTGCCGCCATGACCGGCACAAACAGCCGCCAACTTGCACAAAATTGGATAGAACAGCATCCGCTGCAAGCCTTCTCGCGCCGATATTTCCAAGAAGGCGGACGTTCAGACGGCATATTCGGCACGCGTACCGACTACGCCGCCGCGCTCGGACAAACGCCCGAACCGCCACAACCCTTTTTCGACCAATCCGTAGAAAACGCCGAACCTGTTGCCGAAATCGGACAGGACGAATTTATCCGCTTCTGGCGCAACCCCGTCAAAGTATGGCTTCAGCAGCAGCTTGCGTGGAGTGAACCCCATATCGGCGAAGCCTGGGAGCCTGCCGAACCCTTCGAGCCGCAACACGCCGATCAAATCGCCGAAACCTACATCGAAGCACGGCGCGAAGGACGGGATTTTGCCCAAACCGCCGCCCGCATCGTTGCGGAAAGCCTGCTGCCGTCGGGAGAGTTGGGCAGACTTTGGCAGCAGGACTTCCAAACCGCCGCCAAACAAATCGACACGGCGGTTTTAAACAGCCCAAAACTGCCACCGCTTTCATACGCCATACCGTCGGACGGGCAAATCCTGAAAGGCAGTTTGAGCAATTTATACCAATGCGGACAAGTGTTTTACGCCTATGGCAAACCCAATGCGCCGCAACGTGTGGCTTTTCTTCTGGAACACCTGATATTTTGCGCCGTTATGCCGTCTGAAGCCGAAACGCGGCAAACCTTTATCGTCCAATCCGGAGAAACCGAAATATTGGCGGAAATCGCGCAAGACAGGGCATTGCAGCTATTGTCGGAATGGATGGCGTTTTTCAATATCGGGCAAAACCGCCCGCTGCCGTTTTTTGCCAAAACCTCGCTTGCCGCCGCCGAAGCGTTTGCCCAAAAACAAGATTGGGAAGCCGCCCTGAAAAAAGCCCAAACCGCCTACCACGGCAACAAAGTCAGCAAAGGGCAGAAAGACTACACCGAAGTCGCCCTCGTGTTCGGCAACGCAAGCCAAAACCCGCTCGAACAGCCCCTGTTTGAAAATCTCGTCCGCCTGCTTGCCGACACGCTTGCCGCAGCGGAAAAAAAGGAAGAGACCGGAGAAGCATAATAGGATAGAAAGACAAATGCCGTCTGAAAACAGCAAAAAGGTTTTCAGACGGCATTTTTACCAAGGCTTGATTATTTCCGGCGCAGGTTGGGATGGTTTTCCAAGTTGTCCATCATTATCCCGATGATGCGTGGGGCGGTTTTGCCCAAATCGAAATTTTCACCGGAAGAGAGCCAACGCCAAATCAGCCCGTCCAAGGTCGATTTGATGAAGATGACCGCCGTTTCTTTGTCCAAATCGTCTGCCAAATCCTGATTTTCCACCGCTTCGGTCAAAACGGCGGTAATTTTTTCGCGCCAGATTGCCTGATGCTTGCGGGCAATGGCGATAACGGCGGCGTTTTGCTCCGTGTGTTCGCATTTTAAAAACAGGATGTTGTGGAATTTGTAGTGGATGTCGTTGCTTTGCAGCCGCTCGAAAAAGTGCAGCAGCGTGTGGCGGAATACCGTCCAAGATTCTCCTTCGGCATTTGCGGCATCTTGCGCGATGCAGTTTTCGATGTCGTCGCAGATACGTTGGAACAGCGCGTCGAACAAGTCTTCTTTATTTTTGAAATGCCAATAGAGCGCGCCGCGCGTTACGCCGGCGGCTTGGGCGATTTCGTTGAGCGAGGTGCGGGCAATCCCTTTGCGGTAAAAGGTTTCCAAGGCGGCAAGCATCAGGTGTTCTTTGGTTTTTAAGGCTTCGGTTTTGGTTTTTCTCATAATGGCGGTTTCGTTCCGGCTCGGTTTGACGGTTGGGATTATAAAAAAGACTTTGTATCCGTGCAATCGTGTATGTATAATAACACCCCTGAAATTGAGACAGTTTCCCAGTGCCGAAGTGCCGAACCCACCTGCTTTGCAACCCGTTTGAATACAGGGATGCCGAAGCAGGCGGTTTTGTATTTTGAAACGGGAATTTCTGTTAAATCTAAAATCCTTTAATAAAATCATACAGATAGGATAAATAATGGCTTTTTATGCTTCTAAGGCGATGCGTGCGGCTGCGTTGGCTGCCTCTGTCGCGTTGGCACTGTCATCTTGCGGCAAAGCAGATGAAGCGGCACAGGGCGGGCAGCCTGCGGGTCGGGAAGCCCCTGCCCCTGTCGTCGGTGTCGTAACCGTCCATCCGCAAACCGTCGCATTGACCGTCGAGTTGCCGGGGCGTTTGGAATCGCTGCGTACCGCCGATGTCCGCGCCCAAGTCGGCGGCATCATCCAAAAACGCCTGTTCCAAGAAGGCAGCTATGTCCGTGCCGGACAGCCGCTGTATCAGATTGACAGTTCCACTTATGAAGCAGGTCTGGAAAGCGCGCGCGCGCAACTGGCAACGGCACAGGCAACGCTTGCCAAAGCGGATGCGGATTTGGCGCGATACAAGCCTTTGGTTGCCGCCGAAGCCGTCAGCCGGCAGGAATACGATGCGGCGGTAACGGCGAAACGTTCTGCTGAAGCAGGCGTTAAAGCGGCGCAGGCGGCAATCAAATCCGCCGGCATCAGCCTGAACCGTTCGCGCATTACCGCGCCGATTTCGGGCTTTATCGGCCAGTCCAAAGTTTCCGAAGGTACGCTGTTGAATGCGGGTGATACGACCGTACTGGCGACCATCCGCCAAACCAATCCAATGTATGTGAACGTTACCCAGTCTGCATCCGAAGTGATGAAACTGCGCCGTCAGATAGCCGAAGGCAAGCTGCTGGCGGCAGACGGTGCGATTGCGGTCGGCATCAAATTTGACGACGGCACGGTTTATCCTGAAAAAGGCCGCCTGCTGTTTGCTGATCCGACCGTCAACGAATCGACCGGTCAGATTACCCTGCGTGCCGCCGTACCGAACGATCAGAACATCCTGATGGCAGGCCTGTATGTGCGCGTGCTGATGGATCAAGTGGCGGCGGATAACGCATTTGTTGTGCCGCAGCAGGCGGTAACGCGCGGTGCGAAAGATACCGTGATGATTGTGAACGCCCAAGGCGGTATGGAACCCCGCGAGGTAACGGTCGCACAACAGCAGGGTACGAATTGGATTGTTACATCAGGTCTGAAGGACGGGGACAAGGTGGTTGTGGAAGGCATCAGTATCGCCGGTATGACGGGGGCGAAAAAGGTAACGCCTAAAGAATGGATGCCGTCTGAAAACCAAGCTGCCGCCCCTCAAGCTGACGTTCAGACGGCATCTGAAGCCAAACCTGCTTCTGAAGCGAAATAAGGAAGGCATCGATGGCTAAATTTTTTATCGACCGCCCCATTTTTGCGTGGGTTATTTCGATTTTCATCATTGCGGCGGGTATTTTCGGCATTAAAAGCCTGCCTGTTTCGCAATATCCGTCTGTTGCCGCACCGAATATTACCCTGAGGGCTACTTATCCGGGTGCGTCCGCGCAGGTAATGGAAGACAGCGTGCTTTCCGTGATCGAACGCAATATGAACGGCGTGGAAGGTTTGGACTATATGACTACTTCCGCCGATTCGAGCGGCAGCGGCAGCGTGAGCCTGACCTTTACGCCTGAAACCGACGAAGATTTGGCTCAGGTGGAGGTGCAAAACAAGCTTTCCGAAGTATTGAGCATGTTGCCAGCAACCGTTCAACAGTACGGCGTTACCGTATCCAAAGCGCGTTCCAATTTCTTGATGATTGTGATGCTGTCGTCAGACGTACAGTCAACCGAGGAGATGAACGACTACGCACAGCGTAATATCGTTCCCGAACTGCAACGTATCGAAGGCGTGGGGCAGGTACGCCTGTTCGGCGCGCAACGCGCGATGCGGATTTGGGTCGATCCTAAGAAACTGCAGAACTACAATTTGTCGTTTGCCGATATCGGCAGCGCGCTGTCGGCGCAGAATATCCAGATTTCCGCAGGTTCCATCGGTTCGCTTCCCGCCGTTCGCGGACAGACGGTTACGGCTACCGTAACGGCGCAAGGGCAGTTGAGTACGGCCGAAGAATTCGGCAACGTCATCCTCCGCGCCAATACTGATGGTTCTAATGTTTACCTGAAGGATGTGGCGAAAGTCGGATTGGGTATGGAAGACTATTCTTCCTCAACCCGTCTGAACGGTGTAAATACCACCGGTATGGCGGTGATGCTGTCCAACAGCGGTAATGCGATGGCGACGGCAAAGGCGGTTAAAGAACGCATGGCGACGTTGGAAAAATACTTTCCTCAAGGTATGAGCTGGAAAACCCCTTACGATACTTCCAAATTCGTCGAAATTTCGATTGAAAAAGTGATTCACACTTTAATCGAAGCGATGGTGCTGGTGTTTGTCGTAATGTACCTCTTCCTGCAAAACATCCGTTATACGCTGATTCCGACCATCGTCGTACCGATTTCCCTGTTGGGCGGTTTCGCCTTCATCTCTTATATGGGGATGTCGATTAACGTACTGACCATGTTTGCGATGGTTTTGGTCATCGGCATCGTGGTCGATGATGCGATTGTGGTGGTTGAAAACGTCGAGCGCATTATGGCGGGTGAAGGCCTGCCGCCTAAGGCTGCAACCAAAAAAGCAATGGGTCAGATTTCCGGTGCGGTAATCGGTATTACTGCTGTTTTGATGTCTGTATTCGTTCCTCTGGCTATGTTCAGCGGGGCGACGGGCAATATTTATAAACAGTTCGCCCTGACGATGGCGGCATCGATAGCCTTCTCCGCCTTCCTTGCGCTGACACTCACACCTGCTTTGTGTGCCACGATGTTGAAGACCATCCCGAAAGGGCATCACGAAGAGAAAAAAGGTTTCTTCGGTTGGTTTAACAAAAAATTCGACAACTGGACACACGGCTACGAAGGCTGGGTTGCCAAAGTATTGCGCAAGACTTTGCGCATGATGGTTGTTTACGTTGGTTTGGCGGTTGTCGGCGTATTCCTGTTTACGCGCCTGCCGACTTCTTTCTTGCCGACCGAAGACCAAGGCTTCGTCATGGTCAGCGTGCAACTGCCTGCGGGTGCGACCAAAGAGCGCACCGATGCGACTTTGGCGCAAGTAACACAGTTGGCAAAAAGCATTCCTGAAATAGAAAACATCATTACCGTTTCCGGCTTCAGCTTTTCGGGCAGCGGTCAGAACATGGCGATGGGTTTTGCCATGCTCAAAGACTGGAACGAACGTACCGCCCCCGGCAGCGATGCTGTTGCGATTGCCGGCAAGCTGACGGGTATGATGATGGGGACGCTTAAAGACGGTTTCGGCATCGCCATTGTCCCGCCTCCGATTATGGAGTTGGGCAACGGTTCCGGTTTGAGCATCAATCTGCAAGACCGCAACAATACCGGTCATGCCGCATTGCTGGCCAAACGCAACGAGTTGATTCAGAAAATGCGTACCAGCGGTTTGTTTAACCCCAGCACCGTCCGTGCCGGCGGTTTGGAAGATGCGCCGCAGTTGAAAATCGACATTAACCGTTCGGCGGCTTCGGCACAAGGTATTTCTTTTGCCAGCATCCGTACCGCACTGGCAAATGCGCTGGGTTCGTCTTACGTCAATGACTTCCCGAACCAAGGCCGTTTGCAACGCGTGATGGTTCAGGCGGATGCTTCGGCACGTATGCAGCCTGCCGACATCTTGAATCTGACTGTGCCGAACAGCTCGGGCATTGCCGTTCCGCTTTCTTCGATTGCCACCGTTTCGTGGCAGATGGGTACGGAACAGAGCGTCCGTTTCAACGGCTATCCCGCTATGGAACTGTCCGGTTCGCCCGCAACAGGTGTTTCCACCGGTCAGGCCATGGAGGCAGTTCAAAAAATGGTTGACGAATTGGGCGGCGGTTACAGTCTGGAGTGGGGCGGACAGTCGCGCGAAGAGGCAAAAGGCGGTTCGCAAACCATTGCTCTTTACGCGCTTGCCGCCGTTGCAGTCTTCTTGGTGCTTGCCGCACTTTATGAAAGCTGGTCTATCCCGCTGGCCGTTCTGCTTGTGATGCCTTTAGGTTTGGCAGGGGCGGCGGCAGGTGTAACCGGGCGCAACCTGACCGAGCTGATGTTGGGCGGTATTCCTGCATTTGCCAACGACATTTACTTTCAAGTCGGTTTCGTTACCGTGATGGGTTTGAGTGCGAAAAACGCGATTTTGATTATCGAATTTGCCAAAGATCTTCAAGCGCAAGGGAAAAGCGCGGTTGAAGCCGCTTTGGAAGCGGCCCGCCTGCGTTTCCGTCCGATTATCATGACCTCGTTTGCCTTTATTTTGGGCGTGGTTCCCCTGTATATTGCCGGCGGTGCAAGTTCTGCCAGCCAGCGCGCCATCGGTACGACCGTATTCTGGGGGATGTTGGTCGGCACGCTTTTATCCGTATTCTTGGTTCCGCTTTTCTATGTAGTGGTGCGCAAATTCTTCAAAGAAACTGCACACGAGCATGAAATGGCGGTCAGACATGCATCAGAAGCGGGTATAACCGGTTCGGACGATAAACAATATTAAGCAAAATGCCGTCTGAAAACCGCCGGTTTTCAGACGGCATCGGGACTTTTTTATGAATACTACATTGAAAACTACCTTGACTTCTGTTGCAGCAGCCTTTGCATTGTCTGCCTGCACCATGATTCCCCAATACGAGCAGCCCAAAGTCGAAGTTGCGGAAACGTTTAAAAACGATACTGCCGACAGTGGCATCCGTGCGGTCGATTTAGGTTGGCATGACTATTTTGCCGACCCGCGCCTGCAAAAGCTGATCGACATCGCACTCGAACGCAATACCAGTTTGCGTACAGCCGTATTGAACAGCGAAATCTACCGCAAACAATACATGATTGAACGCAACAACCTTCTGCCCACGCTTGCCGCCAATGCGAACGGCTCGCGTCAAGGCAGCTTGGACGGTGGAAATGTTAGCAGTAGCTACAATGTCGGACTGGGTGCGGCATCCTACGAACTCGACCTGTTCGGACGCGTCCGCAGCAGCAGCGAAGCAGCACTGCAAGGCTATTTTGCAAGTGTCGCCAACCGTGATGCGGCACATTTGAGCCTGATTGCCACCGTTGCCAAAGCCTATTTCAACGAGCGTTATGCCGAAGAAGCGATGTCCTTGGCGCAGCGCGTCTTGAAAACGCGCGAGGAAACCTACAAGCTGTCCGAATTGCGTTACAAGGCAGGCGTGATTTCCGCCGTCGCCCTGCGCCAGCAGGAAGCCCTAATCGAATCCGCCAAAGCCGATTATGCCCATGCCGCGCGTAGCCGCGAACAGGCGCGCAATGCCTTGGCAACCTTGATTAACCAACCGATACCTGACGACCTGCCCGCCGGTTTGCCGTTGGACAAGCAGTTTTTTGTTGAGAAGCTGCCGGCCGGTTTGAGTTCCGAAGTATTGCTCGACCGTCCCGACATCCGTGCCGCCGAACACGCGCTCAAACAGGCGAACGCCAATATCGGTGCGGCACGCGCCGCCTTTTTCCCATCCATCCGCCTGACCGGAAGCGTTGGTACGGGTTCTGCCGAATTGGGTGGGTTGTTCAAAAGCGGCACGGGCGTTTGGTCGTTCGCGCCGTCTATTACCCTGCCGATTTTTACCTGGGGTACGAACAAAGCCAACCTTGATATAGCCAAGCTGCGCCAACAGGCACAAATCGTTGCCTATGAAGCCGCCGTCCAATCCGCATTTCAAGATGTGGCAAACGCATTGACCGCGCGCGAGCAGCTGGATAAAGCCTATGCCGCTTTAAGCAAACAAAGCCGTGCCTATAAGGAAGCGTTGCGTCTGGTCGGCCTGCGTTACAAACACGGCGTATCCGGCGCGCTCGACTTGCTCGATGCGGAACGCAGCAGCTATTCGGCGGAGGGTGCGGCTTTGTCGGCACAACTGACCCGCGCCGAAAACCTTGCCGATTTGTACAAGGCACTCGGCGGCGGATTGAAACGGGATACCCAAACCGGTAAATAACCGCCCGGACAATCAAATGCCGTCTGAAACGATAAGGTTTCAGACGGCATTTCTTTCTTTAAAACGGTTTCCGGTGCCAGCCTGCCTTTCGAGAAGGCAGGGCGTATCCGTTTAGAAGGTATGTTTGACGGTTGCGGTCAGGCTGCGCGGCGTGCCGTAAACGTGAATGTCGGGCATCGTGCGGTAGCGTTTGTTGAACACGTTTTCAAAGTCCAAACCGATGCGGGTGGATTTGCCGATTTTGTAATGCGCGGTCAAGTCCAGCGTGGCGTATGGGCGTTGGGTTAATGCGGCCGCAGCGGCAGGGTTGATATTTTCCGGGTATTCGTCCAGCGTGTGGCTGCGGCTTTGCCAGTTGACGTTTGCGCCCAGATTCAAACGGTCGGTAACGTCATACGCGGTAAAGAGTTTGAACAAATGAACCGGATAAGACGGATGCAGTTGGACACCTTCGCTGTCTTTAATTTTGGAACGTGCATAAGACGCATTCAGCAGCCATTTGTCGCTCAGGCGGCCGCCGATAGAGAGTTCCACGCCTTTTGTTGTAGTGTTGTCGGCTGCACGGTAGTATTTGTCCTTACCATTCGCGAATTTGCCTGCAACCACGCCCAAATGGTCGCGTTTGTTCATAAAGGCGGATGCGGAAGCGTTCAAACGGCCTTCAAACCACGAGGCTTTTAAGCCGAGTTCATATGTTTTGCCGCGTTGCGGTTCGAGCGCCACGCCGTCTTTGGTCAGGTAACGCACTTGCGGACGGAAGATGGTGGTGTAGGACGCATAGGCAGTCAGGTTGTCGTCTAGATCATAAGTTACACCCAAATAAGGAATGAAAACGTTTTGTTTGTGGCTGCTGTAAGCGAATTTGTTGCGCTCAGTGCTGTAACGGTATCGCCAACTCACAAAACGGCTGCCGCCTATCAATGCCAGCCTGTCGGTCAGTTTGAAACGGGTCGAACCGTAAACAGAGAGGTTTTTCATATCGGTAAAACCGTCGGGATAATACTGCATATCGGGTTTGGCAATGTTGCCGTCAAATTGGCGCAAATCAGGAATATTCGATTCGCCGTCCTGATAGGACAGGTTTTCTCGGTTGCCCTGATAGCTGATGCCTGCATTAAATTCATGCGAACGGCCCAACGCCGGATAATCGCCGTCCAAAGTCAGGGAGAAATCTTGGTCGCGGTATTTGCTGCGGTCGCGGTCTGAAGTGAAAAGCGCGGAGTAGTCGGTATTGATTTCGAATGTACCGGCGATGCCTGAAACGATGTCGCTTTTACCTGTTAGATAGCTGTAATTGCCTGTCAGTTTCCAGCCGTTGTCAAACTCATGGCTGAGGGAAGTGAACACTTCGGCACTGGTGTCTTTGCCGTAAGCCCATTTTGCCGAGGAATTGCTGCGCGGCGAAGCCTCAAACGGTATGAAACCGTCTGTCTTATTGCCTGCTGCCGTCAGGTAGCTGAAACGCGAGCTGCCCTTATTGCGGAAACGGTGTATTTCCGTACCGATATTCCACTGAGTCTGAGGGGCAATGTCGTAGGAGAGAATGCCGTAGAACGTATGATTGTGGCGCGAAGTGTTCGGCAGGTAATCGCCGCCGTGGTCGCTGACCAAAATAGTGCGGCCGCGCAAGGTATTGTCTGCATTCAAAGGCTGATTGGCATCAAGGACGAAGCGGTAGTGCTTCCACGAACCGACACCGGCTTCTACGCTGACGGCAGGTTTGGCAGTCGGTTTTTTGCGTTCCAAAGCAACCGTACCACCCGGCTCGCCCATGCCGCCGTTGGACAAACCGCTTGCGCCGCGCACGACGACGACTTGGTCATACAATTCGCTGTCCAGATTGTTGGTGCCGCGGCGGATGGCTTTGTAGTCGTAAAGGAATTTGGGCGCGCCGTCTACGGAAATGCTGTCAATCGCCTGACTGCGCGAAATAAATTGGCTGTGGCCGGATACGTTGTTGCCCATTTTGCTGTGGAACACGCCCGGTGTTTGTTTCAATACGTCCTGCAGGCTGTCCAAGCCTTGGTCTTCGATTTGTTTTGCCGTTACGACAGACAGGGATTGCGGTGTTTCACGCTGGGTCAGCTTGATGCCTGTGGCGGCGGAAGAAGCGGGGATGGTGTAGTTGGAAGCCGTTTGTTTGCCCAGTTCTTTGACGTGTATTTCCGGAAGGGCGGCAATATCTGCGGCGGAGACGTGCGCGGCGCATAACAGCATGAGTGCGGATGATATGGCAAGCGCAGTGCGTGAAGGGTGGGGGGGGGTATGCATGATTTTTCCTTTTGGTAGTTTAGCGGCGGGATTTTAGCAAAATGTTGTAATTATACTAGTTAGTGTAAATATTATTTAGGATTAGTTTGACTGTTATCAAAATATATATAGTTATCTAGTTATAAGTATTTATATTAACTCATTATAGGAGGGGCAAAAGGAAATGCTAGCGTGCTGTCGGATTGTTGCACCTTACAAAAAAATGCCGTCTGAAACGGACTCCGTTTCAGACGGCATTTTAAAATGCAAGCGTTTAGAACTTGGCTTGCAGCCTTAACCAAGCGGTGCGTCCGGGTTCGTTGACGCGGGTGGTTTTGATGCCGGCGGCAGGATCGACAAATCCTCCGCTTCTGCTGACAAATTCGGCATAGGTTTTGTTAAAGACGTTGTCCACGCCGCCTTGCAGGGTGGCGTATTTGTTGAATTTCCAACCTGCATTGACGGAAAGTACGCCAAAGCCTGCGGATGCGCCGATGTCCTGACCGATGATGTTGCCCTGTCCTTTGGCGTAGCGGTTTTGTTTGGCAACCAGTTTCCACAATGCGCCCGCGCTGAATTTGCCGTTGTCGAAGGCAAGGGTGTTGTTCCATTCGAGCGGGGGTGTTTGTGCCAACGGTTTGCCGTCGGTACGGTTTTTACCGTAGGTATAGGCTAGGTTGCTGCTGATGCTCCAGTTCGGGGCAAACTGCCATTTCACTTCAAGTTCGCCGCCTAGACGGATGGCATCGATATTGCGCGCGCTTAAGTCTGCACCATGATGATGGCCGGAGTGTCCGCCTGCTGCCGGTGTCGTCGGAGTATGGCTGCCGGCGGTATGATGCGTCATCGGTTTTGGTTCGACTATGATGAAATCGTCAACCTTGCCTGCAAATACAGAGGCGGAGACGTGCCAATTTCCGCTGTTCCAAATCAGCCCTGCATCAAGTTGGCGGTTGGTTTCTTTTCGGAGTCGGAGGTTTTCCGATTTTTTGCGTTCCCAGTAGTCGGGCGCACGCTGGGCGATGCCTAAACCTGCGTAGTATTTGGTATTGCCCGCAGTTTGCTCGAAACGGAAGAAGCCGGAAGTCAAAGGATATTTGGTTTTTTTGAGGGGATCGGAGTCTGCCTTGGTTTCGTATGTGCCTGTTACTTGGTCATGACGGAAGCCGGCAATCAATTTTTGTGCATCGTTACGTTGCCAAGCCGCTTCGGCAAAGCCGCCCAGTTGGTCAAAGCTTTGTGTCGGAGCATATGCTTTTTCGGTGAATTTTTCATCGCCGTCGCGTTCGGTATGGCGGTCGCGCATATAGTCGATGCCGGTTTGAAGGTTGACGTTGTCCCAATCGAAAGTGGCTTTGAGGTTGCCGGTATCGGTGCGGCGTTTGGGGTTAATGGCTTTTTTAATCTGCATACCGGTAGAGGAGTCGCGGATGGTACGCAGGCTGTAGGTGTCCATAACGTGGTCGATTTCGCTGGAGCCGTAGCGTGCTTCGATTTCGCTCAACCACGGTGTGATATTGCGTTGGCTGATGCGGACGTTCCATGCGTCGCGGTCGAATTTGCTGCCGTCCATCCTACGGTCGGCGTAGGCTGCCTTACCTCGGCTGCGTTCGTATGTACCGGCGATGGTGGTGTTTTCGGTCGGGGTAACGCCCAACTGAACCATTTGGCTGTCGCGTTTGAAGTTGGAATGCACGCGGTTGCCTGCCCCGTCTTTATAGTCGTCGGATTCGTTGTGTGAGACATTGAGGCGGGCATAACCGTATTTGCCGCCCGCCCCGGCTTCAAATGCGGCATCGCGCCTGCCGCTGCTGCCTAATGTGGTACTGCCGTTGAAGGAGTAGGGTTGTTCGTGGAAGGTCGGATCTTTACGGACGAAATGAACCGAACCGCTGATCAAACCCATCCCTTGGGTAACGGTTTGCGGACCTTTGGTTACGACAACTTCGTCAAAGGTGCTGGGGTGGATGTAGGAAGTGGGCGGGTCCATGCGGTTTGAACAGCCGCCGTAAACGAACTGGTCGTCTGCGTTGATGGCAAGGCGTGAGCCGCCCAAACCTCGGAACAATGGATCACCCGAGCTGCCGCCTTTGCGGATGATGCTCATGTTGGGGACGGATTGCAGCAAATCCGCGCCATCGCCTGCCGGTAGGGGCTGGAGGGTGGCTTTAGGATTGAATTTGACTGTGTTTGCCTTTTGCTGCTGTGTTCCGGTAACGGTAACGGGGGAGAGCTCGGCGGTTTCTTCCGCAACAGGGGCTGCCCATGCTTGGCTTAGCGCGGCTGCGAGGGGAAGGAGTAAGAAGTGGGTAGTTTTCATATTTAATCTACTTAAATAGAGGGTTGTTGTGTTAGTCCTAAAGTAGTATATAAAACTAAACTGAACGATGCATCAGAAGTTGCACTTTATTTAACATACATCAATAACGAATGTATCGGCCTGATAAAAAAATGCCGTCTGAAGCGGAAACGGCTTCAGACGGCATTTTGAAAGACGGGTTATTTATTAAAGAAAATCAGCGTCCACGGCAAGACGTAAGCTTGTAGCAGGGTCAACAGGCCGACGAAGCTACAGAAAATCAGGCTGTGTTTCACGGTGAAGCGGAACAGGTTGGATTCTTTGCCCTCCAAGCCTACTGCCGCACAGGCGATGGCGATGGATTGAGGGGAAATCATTTTGCCTGTTACGCCGCCGGTTGTATTGGCGGCAACGGTCAATTCGGGGGTAACGCCGATTTGGTGCGCCGTACTTGCCTGCAAAGAACCGAATAAGGCGTTTGCGGAAGTGTCCGAACCGGTCAGGAATACGCCCAGCCAGCCGAGGAACGGCGAGAAGAACGGGAACACGGCTCCGGTAGCGGCGAGGACGAGTGCCAAAGTGGACGACAGTCCTGAATAGTTTGCCACGAATGCGAAGCCGAGTACCAAACCGATGGACAGGATGGACAGGCGCAGTTCTTTGAGCGTTTCAAAGAACGTGCCGACGGCTTCGGAAGGTTTCATTTTCAGCAGGATTGCGGAAACGATGGAAGCAAACAGGATTGCCGTACCGACTGCGCCGAGGAAGTCAATTTTGAATACGGCGGCGTATGGTGTCGGTTCGCTGACGATGGGCGCGGCTTTTTGTACCAAGTTGTGCAGCATCGGCCAGTCAAATTTGATGGTGGCAACGCCCAAAGCCTCTTTTACGCCCTTAATCGTCCACACGCTGACGAAAACGGTCAGGATGGCAAAGGGCGACCAAGCTTTGATGATTTGTCCGGCAGTGTATTCGCCCGCTTTGCGTTCCGTCGGTTTTTTCATACCGTTGAAGGTGAAGATTTCTTCAGGCTGCCATTTTTTCAGGAAGGCGGACAGGCAAATCAGGCTGACCAGTGCGGAGGTAACGTCGGGCAACTCGGGGCCGATGAAGTTGGCGGTAATGAATTGGGTTGTGGCAAAGGATACGCCGGCAACCAGAACGGCAGGCCAAGTTTGGCGTATACCGCGCATACCGTCCATCATGGCAACCAACCAGAAGGGTACGATAACTGACAGGATAGGAAGCTGGCGGCCTGCCACCTGACCGATATGGTAAGGGTCGAGATTGGACACTTGTCCGGCAACCAAGATGGGAATACCCATCGCGCCGAAAGCCACGGGCGCGGTGTTGGCAATCAGACACAAACCGGCGGCGTAGAGCGGATTGAAGCCCAAGCCTACCAGCAAAGCGGCGGTAATCGCCACCGGTGCGCCGAAACCTGCCGCACCTTCCAAGAAAGCTCCGAAAGAGAAACCTACCAAGAGCATTTGCAGGCGTTGGTCTTCTGTAATTGAAATAACGGAGGCGCGGATAATATCGAACTGCCCTGTTTTTACGGTAATTTTATATAGGAATACGGCGGTAACGATAATCCATGCAATCGGCCATAAGCCGTAGGCAAAACCAAACAGTGCGGAAGAAACAGCCATGCTTGCCGGCATGCCGAAGCCGAGGATGGCGACACCCAGTGCAATCAGCAGCGTGTAAAGGCCTGCCTGATAGCCTTTGAGTTTCAGGACTGTCAGGGCAGTGAAGAAAAAAATGATGGGCAAGAGGGCTGCGGCTGCTGTCAGATACAGGCTGCCTCCTATTGCCGTGTAGTTTTGAACCCAAGTTTCCATAATTGAGCATCTCCGAAAATATTTTTATGATTAATAATAAAATTGGTCAAACCAATTAAGATAATACGACGCTACTTTACGAAACTTTAATATACCAGTCAATATATTTTTCAATACAAATGATGATTTTTAAAAGAATATTAATTTTATTCCTTAATAATCAAGATAGTATTTTATTTAAAAATGTAATTGAATGTAGTTCTGAAGGGGGTTGCCATGTTGGGCCTGTAATGCGGTTGACGGTGGGAGTGTTGTATTATTAGAATTTATGTTTGTTGGTCAGTCCAATTTTATTTATATTTCGGAGAAAGTTTGGCAGAAAACCGATAGAAGGAGAATGCGATTATGAAATTGATAAGGCCGCAGAAAATCAGCGATCAGGTATTGTCGGTATTGGAAGGCCGTATCGTGGAAGGGGTTTACGCGGAAGGGGGCAAGATTCCTCCGGAGCGTGTTTTGGCGGAAGAGTTTGGCGTTTCGCGCCCGTCGGTCAGGTCGGCATTGAATGTTTTGGTTGCCCGTCAGGTTTTGGAAGCGAGGCAGGGAGACGGTTATTATGTTTCGGTCAAGCCGCAGCAGGATTTTTTGCAAAGTTGGCAGGAGCTTTTGGGCAAACATTCCAATTGGGAACAGGATGTTTTTGATTTCAGCTGCCACATCGAGGGCTGTATGGCGGCATTGGCGGCAGAACGCCGGACGGATGCCGATTTGAAGCGGATTCGGTTTTGGCTTGAAAAGTTTGAGGAGGCGTGCGAAAGCGGCAATTTGGAACATCAGAGCGAAGCCGATGTCAGCTTCCATCAGACGATTGCGGATGCGGCGCACAATTTGTTGTTCAGCCATTTGTCGGGTGGTTTGTTGAAAATGCTGTACCGGCAGACGCGCAGCAGCCTTATTTATCTGAATCAGGAAGAAGATCCGCGTCCGAAACTGATGGCGCAGCACCGTGTATTGTATGAGGCGATATCGAACCGCCGGCCGGGCGAGGCTTCGGAGGCGGCAAAGGCACATTTGAATTATGTGGCGAGCAGCATATTGAAAGACAGGGAATATCAGAGCCGTAACCGCCACGCGGATACTTTGGCGCAAAACGATTTGAAGCGCGTGCAGGATTGGGCGGTGTGAATGCCGTTCAGACGGCATAGCGCACCAACAATCGGACAGCCTTTATTCAATGGAACCGGTTTGCGCCCAAACGGAAATAAGCGACTTTTCACTTGTAAACGGATGGAATCGGCCGGGTATCCAAACACAGGAAAAAAGGTTTGAAATGCCCGGATAAGGAAATGCCGTCTGAACAGCGTTTGCGGTTCAGACGGCATTTTGTTTGCGGGTCGGCGGCGTTTGCTTAGAAGCCTTGCGCCAGCATCGCATCGGCAACTTTGACGAAGCCGGCGATGTTCGCACCGTTGACGTAGTTCACTTTGTCGCCGACTTTGCCGTATTTCAGGCAGGACTCGTGGATGCTTTGCATAATGCCGAACAGGCGTTGGTCGACTTCTTCACGAGTCCAGGACAGGCGGATGGCATTTTGGCTCATTTCCAAGCCCGAAGTTGCCACGCCGCCGGCGTTGGAGGCTTTGCCCGGGGCGTAGAGGATGCCGGCTTTGATAAATTGCTCGACCGCGCCCAAAGTTGACGGCATGTTCGCACCTTCCGCAACAACGTAGCAGCCGTTTGCCAACAGGGCTTTGGCGGCTTCTTCGTCCAATTCGTTCTGGGTCGCGCAGGGCAGGGCGATTTCGGCGGCAACGCCCCACGGTTTTTGGTTTTCAAAGTATTGCAAACCTTGCTCTTTGGCGTAGGTGGAAACGCGTTCGCGGCGGACTTCTTTCAATTCGATCAAGGCGGCGAGTTGCGCTTCGGTCATACCGCTGTCGGAGAAGAGGACGAAGCCGTTGGAGTCGGAAACGGTCAATACTTTCGCGCCCAGTTGGATGGCTTTTTCGGCGGCGTATTGCGCCACGTTGCCGGAGCCTGAAATCAGGACGCGTTTGCCTTCAAAACTATCGTTGCGGGTTTGCAGCATCGCTTGGGCGAAATAGACGCAGCCGTAGCCGGTCGCTTCGGGACGGATGAGGCTGCCGCCCCATTCCAAACCTTTGCCGGTCAGGACGGAAGAAAACTCGTTGCGGATTTTTTTGTATTGTCCGAACAGGTAGCCGATTTCGCGTCCGCCTACGCCGATATCGCCGGCCGGAACATCGGTGTCCGCGCCGATGTGGCGGTAGAGTTCGGTCATAAAGGCTTGGCAGAAGCGCATTACTTCGGCATCGGATTTGCCTTTGGGGTCGAAGTCGGAACCGCCTTTGCCGCCGCCCATAGGCAGGGTGGTTAAGGCGTTTTTGAACACTTGTTCAAAAGCGAGGAATTTCAACACGCCCAAATCGACGGTCGGGTGGAAGCGCAGACCGCCTTTGTAAGGACCGATGGCGGAGCTCATTTGAATGCGGTAGCCCCGGTTGACTCGGACTTGTCCTTTATCGTCCTGCCAGGTTACGCGGAACATGACGACGCGTTCGGGTTCGACGATGCGTTCCAGCAGGCTTTGCTGGGTGTATTTCGGATTTTTTGCCAAAAACGGATCGAGGCTCATGAAGACTTCTTCAACCGCCTGATGGAACGGCTCCTGATTGGGGTTGCGTTGTTTGAGGTTGGCAAACAGGGTGTTCAGGTCAGTCATTCGGATACTCCTTTTGGTTGATATTGTACTAATGGGAAAACAAATTTGTAGGTAGCAATATAAACCTATTTTTTTCTGATGCCAAGCCCGATTTGGCACAAATTGTTGACATTATTTTTTCCATATTTTCAATTGTTGATGTTTATTGCCTATAATCAATCAATAATCATAAATTAATTTCGCAAATAAAAATATTATTGGAATTTTATTCTAAGTAATTAAACTAGATTTTTTGATTACAATCAAGGTAATTTTGTTTTTAAGCCCGATTTCCCGTGGGAAAGAATAGAAATTGTCAACAATCCTGCCTGCCTGTACTCGTGTTTTGAGTGTCCGGCGGGGCGGCCTGCGCGTTTGTCCGGACTCGGGCGTTGGCCGGAAATGTTACAATATGCGCCGTTTAATTTGATGAAAGATGATGATGAAAGCCTATTTGGACTTGATGCGCCACGCCCTCGACAACGGTACGGACAAATCAGACCGTACCGGTACGGGCACGCGCTCCGTATTCGGTTATCAGATGCGTTTTGACTTGGGCAAAGGTTTTCCGCTGCTGACGACCAAAAAGCTGCATCTGCGTTCGATTATCCACGAGCTGCTTTGGTTTCTCAAAGGCGATACCAATATCAAATATCTGAAGGACAACAATGTTTCCATTTGGGACGAGTGGGCGGACGAAAACGGCGACTTGGGCCCGGTTTACGGCTACCAATGGCGCAGTTGGCCCGCGCCCGACGGACGCCATATCGACCAAATTGCCAATGTGGTGGAACAAATCAAGAAGAATCCGGACTCGCGCCGCCTGATTGTGTCGGCGTGGAATCCGGCTTTGGTCGATGAGATGGCCTTGCCGCCCTGCCACGCGCTGTTTCAGTTTTACGTTGCCGACGGCAAACTGTCCTGCCAGCTTTACCAGCGCAGCGCGGATATTTTCCTCGGCGTGCCGTTTAATATTGCCAGCTACGCGCTTTTGACGATGATGATGGCGCAAGTGTGCGGACTGGAAGTAGGCGAGTTTGTCCATACGTTTGGCGACGCGCATTTGTACCGCAACCATTTCGAGCAGGCCGCATTGCAGTTGGAACGCGAACCGCGCGCCTTGCCAGTGATGAAAATCAATCCTGAAGTCAAAGATTTGTTTGCCTTCAAGTTTGAAGATTTCGAGTTGGAAGGTTACGATCCTCATCCGCATATCAAGGCGGCAGTGTCGGTTTAGGAGGCGGTATGGGCAGGCATTTCGGGCGCAGGCGTTTTTGACGGTTGCCGCCGTTGCGGCGGCGGGCGTGGCGGTTTCTTTCCTGCCGAATCCTTTTGCCGCCGATGATGAAAAACGCAACGGGGATGAAAAACGCAATGAAAATGTGTTTTCTGGAATGGTGTCGCACTGGGTTCCGGTGCGGAGCTCCGTCTGTTCGGTGTGGACGACAGACGTGCGGCGGATTTGGTCAACAAGGTTTTGGCGGAAGTGGCGCGTTTGGAAAAAATGTTCAGCCTTTACCGTGAAGACAGTCTGATCAGCCGTCTGAACAGGGACGGTTACCTGACTTCGCCTCCGGCGGATTTCTTGGAACTGTTGAGCATTTGCCGGGATATGCATACTTTGACCGGCGGGGCATTTGATCCGACGGTTCAGGTTTTGTGGAAACTGTATGCCGATTATTTTGCCGCTCATCCCGATGCGGAAACACCGCCGTCGGAAAATAGCGTGAAGGAAGCCTTGAAGCGGGTCGGATTTGACAAATTGGTGTTTGACGACCGTGGAATCCGTTTTACCGAAAAGGGCATGGGTTTGTCATTGAACGGCATCGCGCAAGGCTATATTACGGATAAGGTCGTTGCGTTGCTGAAGGCAAACGGCGTGCCTGCCGCTTTAGCCGATATGGGTGAAATCCGCGGGTTTGATACAAACGGTAAACGGACTTGGAATGTCGGCATCCGCAACCCGGATGACGAAGAAGGCGTGTTGGCGACGGTTGTCATGAAAGACAAGGCGTTTGCCACTTCGGGCGGCTATGGGACGGTGATGGACAAAGCGGGCAGGTTTACCCATTTGTTCGATCCGCGAACCGGCGTGAGTACGCCGCGTTATAAAAGCATGAGCGTAATGGCGGATGATGCGGCGGTTGCCGATGCCTTGTCGACGGCGTTTTCCATTATGGATTTGCCTTTGATACGGTCGGTTGCCGAAAGCAGGCGGCTTAAAGTTTGGCTGGTCATGCCGGACAATACTTTGAACGAAATAGGCTGAACCAAAAGTAAAATGCCGTCTGAAACAGTTTCAGACGGCATTTTGATACCACTTGAAGGACTTTTTAGAGAATACCCAAAGAATTGACGAAAACAATAATAATGGCAATCGGAGCGAGGTAGCGCAAGGTATTCAGCCACAGCAGCAGCACTGCCCGAGGTACGGTGCTGCCCGATCCGGCATCTTTTAACACAGACTGCTTGTCCTGAATCCAGGCGGTAAATACGGCAACGCTCAATGCGCCGACAGGCATAATGACCGCTGAAATCAGGTAGTCCCACAAATCAAAAATGGTTTTGCCGAAAACCTTAAACTCGCCCCATACGCCGAAAGACAGCGCGGATGGGATGCCGATAATGAAAATGGCCGTGCCGATAAGCCAAGTGTGTTTTTTGCGTTTGCGCTCGTCTTGGCGGATGGTTGAGGCAATGACCGTTTCCAACATCGAAAATGCGGAAGTCAGCGTGGCGAAAACGACCAGCAGCATAAATACCGCAAACAAAACCGTACCGAACGGCATCTTCATAAACACTGCGGGCAATACGATAAAAATCAATCCCGGCCCCTGGCTCGGTTCAAAACCGAAGGCGAATACCGCCGGGAAAATCACCAGGCCGGCAAGCAGGGAAACCAAGAGGTTCATCCACATAATCGTATGGCCGGAACGGAACATATCCTGATCTTTTCCCAAATACGAAGCGTAGGTAATCATGGCGGAAACGCCGATGCTCAAGGCAAAAAACGCCTGTCCCAAAGCCGTAATCATCGTATCGGCTTTAAAGTACGACCAATTCGGTTTGAGCAGGAAAGACACGCCCTCCATTGCACCCGGCAGCGTCAGCGAACGGATTGCCAGCGCAATAAAGAGGATAAACAGCCCCGGCATCAGATAACGGTTTGCCTTTTCAATGCCGTCTGAAATGCCGCCTTTGACCACCCAAACCGTAATCAGCATAAACAGTGCCTGATAGGACAGCGAACCTGCCGGATTGGAAATCGTTGTGCCGAACAGGGCTTCAAAGTCGGCTCCCACATGGATTGCCCCCGTAAAACTGTGGACGACATAATTTAATACCCATCCGCCGACCACGCTGTAAAACGACAGCAAAATAAAGCAGGCGGCAACGCCCATACGCCCGACCCAAAGCCATTGCGTACCCGGACGCAGAACCCTGAAGGAATCGACGGCATTTTTACCGCCCGTGCGCCCGATATAAAATTCGGCAAGCTGGACGGGTAGGGCGACCAAGATAGTAAATATCAAAAACAGCAGGAAAAACACCGCGCCGCCGTTGGTGCCCGCCGTATAAGGAAATTTCCAAATCGCGCCCAAACCGATGGCCGAACCTGCCGCAGCAAGGACGAAACCGATTTTGGACGACCAAGAAGTATGGTTACTCATAAAATTTATTAAGAAATGTGAAGGTAGTGCATTGTAACAAAGCACTTGATGCGGCAGCACAAGCCGGGGAAGACGCTGCAAAACTTTGCCAATAGGCTGCGTAATATCGGGGGATATTGGGATTTTCTTATTTTGAAGGATGGATTCGGGGTGTTTCTTTCCAATGAACGAATATAATTTGGCGGTTTGTTGCATCAAAGGCTTTCAGACGGCATATGCCGTCTGAAGTTTTTATTGTGGATTAAATAGAGAATACGCATATCGTCATTTTCACGAAAGTGGGAATACAGAATTCTTAACGCTACGGTGATTTATCCGAAACAACAGCCGTCTTTTCGTCGTCATTCCCACGCAGGTGGGAATCCAGTAACGAAAAATCATAGGAAGTTATCCGAAACACAAAAAACTGAAACCGAACGGACTAGATTCCCGCTTGCGCGGGAATAACGAGATTAAAGTTTCAGGATTTATTTAAAATAACCGAAATTCAAAAAAAACCGGATTTCTACCTGCGCGGGAGTGATGGCAGAAATAAGGATATAGGTGCTTTTATTTGAATTTATGGTAAAAAGCGGTCCAAACCGTCTTCACATCGGTTTTTTTGTTCGGACAGTGTGGCTTGAAGCAATGCGTCGTTTTGCGGTAAGGCATTGCGTTCGGCTTCATTGTGCCAAAGATGGTAGGCGATGCCGGCAAATTTGAGGTTGTGGCGTTTTATACCGTTATGGAAGAGGCGGGCGACGAACTCGCTGTCTTCTCGTCCCCAGCCGACAAAGCGGTTGTCGAAGCCGTTTACAGCCAGTGCATCGCTGCGGAAAAAGCCCATATTGCAAGTTTTGATGCCTTTGTGTTTGCGGTTGCTTTGTCTGCCGATCATGGCGGACAGGGTGCGGCAGCGCAGGGCGGACAGGCGTTTTTCTATGCCTTGGCTGAATACGGATAAATCGGGCAATTCGCCGGAATCTAAAATTTCTTCGGTGCGCGCTTGGGTCAGGATGACGCGCGAACCTTGTACCAGCCTGCCTTTGCGAGCGAGTTTGAGGTGGTCGGCGATGAAGGACGGGTCGAGTATCATGTCGCCGTCGATGAGGATGATGTAGTCGCTTTTTGCCTGCGCCAGCGCGCGGTTGCGCGATTCGGCGGCGCGGAAGCCGTCGTCCGTCCGCCAAGAATGTTTGACGGGGATGTCGGTGTGGTTGCGGATGAACTCGACGACTGCGGCGGTGTCTTGGCGCGAACCGTCGTCGGCGACGATGATTTCGTCGGGTAGGCGGGTTTGCGCGAGCGCGGATTTCAAAACCAGCTCCAGTGCGTCGGGGCGGTTGTAGGTGGTTACAATCAGGGCGACGCTGATGTTGCGGTTGCGTTCGTAAAGTTTGACGTATTTGTAGTACGAACCTTGCGCATTGGCGATGGAAATGGTCAAGCCGTCAGCACCGTAGGCGAAGCCGCGTTTGAGCAGGTAGTTTTTGACAAACGATACGCTGCCGTGCAACAGGGCTTTGAAGGGAGAACTGTCTTTTTTGTAGCGGTTTTCTTCGGCGTAGAGCGAGCTGTATTGCTGCATTTTCTGAATCAGCCCTTCGGCGTTTTCAAAGGAATAGTGTTTCAGACGGCCTTCGAGCGGACGGACGTTTGCATCGGGCGGCAAAATCAGCGATTCATGCACCTGACGGTCGGAAAAACGGGTAAAGCGTCGGTGGTAGAGGCGCGGGATAATGTCGGGATACCAGCCGCAGGCTTTAATCAGGCGGCCGTTGTAGTGATTGAGACGTGAAAGTGAATAGACGTTTTGCGCTTTGTTTTCCGCCACTGCTTTTCTGATGGCGGCAATCAGTTCATCATCTGCCACTTCGTCGCTGTCTATACTGAATATCCAATCATTTCGCGCAAGTTTTGCAGCAAGGTTTTTCATCGGACCGAAGCCGATGAAGTTATGTTTGTGATAACTGATGTTGGTGAAGCGTTCGGCGATTTCAAAGGTGCGGTCGGTCGAGCCGTTGTCGAGCAGCAAAACTTCATCGAAGTCTTGAAGCGCGGTCAATACTTCGTGCAGATAGCGTTCCGAGTTTTTGACCAATATAGCCGCTGTGGCAGGAATTTTCGGGTTCATAATGAGGTCGTCCGACAAAAGGTAGATGCAGGGAAAAGCCGGGTTACCTGTCCGGTCTAAATGTGCTGCCATAAATGGCAAAAAAGCCCAAACATACGTCTGGGCTTGGGAATTGGTGGGTCCGGTGGGGTTCGAACCCACGACCAAGGGATTATGAGTCCCCTGCTCTAACCCCTGAGCTACAGACCCGTCAAGAGTAGGCGCGTATTGTATAGCATAGCGGTGGGATTGACAAACTTATTTCATCCGATGAGTAAAACGCAGTTGCTTCCCCCGAAGGCAAACGATGAGCTGGCGGCAATGCGTTTTTCGGTTTCCCAGAGGCTGCCGCTGCCGGTCAGGTTGATGGCGGGAAGGTTCGGATCGTTCTGCCCGTCCCAAAGCTGGGGCGGAAGTTTTCCTTCGGGATTGCTTTTCCGGTCGGCAATGCCCCACGCGAACGCGGCTTCGATTGTGCCCGCCGCGCCCAGCGTGTGTCCGGTTTGCGGCTTGGTGGACGTGCAGGGCGTATTGTTGCCGAAAACCGCTGCAACGGCGCGGCTTTCCATACTGTCGTTGTGGTGCGTCCCGGTGCCGTGCAGATTAATCCAGCCGATGTCTTCGGGCGCAAGGTCTGCGTGTTGCAATGCCGTCTGAAAGGCGAGGATTGCGCCTTGAGCGTCGGGGCGCGGCGTGGAAATATGGTAGGCATCGCTGCTTGCGCCGTAACCCAGAAGCCGCATACCGCCGGAAAAATCCGCATCGCGCGTCATGATGAATACAGCTGCGCCTTCGCCGATATTGATGCCGTCGCGGTTGGCGGAAAAGGGATTGGCAATGTTTGGGGACAAGACTTCCAATGAGGCGAATCCGTTGACGGTCAGCGGCGAGAGTGTGTCCGCACCGCCGCAGATGACGGCATCGCACATACCGGCGCGAAGCAGGCGGGCGGCACTGATTAATGCGCGCGCGCCGGAGGTGCAGGCGGTGGAAACGACGTAACGCAGACCGTTCAGCCCGTAAGCGTCGGCAATGAAATCGGCGGGCGCGTTCATAAGGTGTTGGCATTGGTTGAACGTGAGGTCTTGCCAGGCTTTTCCCTGCACTGCCTGTTCGAACATCGGGATGTTTTCATCCGCACCGCCGGTGGATGTGCCGATAACGACGGCAATCCTGTTTGCGCCGTACCGCCGTATGGCGGCGCGGATTTGCGGTTCGATTTGTTCGAGTGTGTGCCAAAGCAGCCGGTTGGTGCGGCTGCGGCAGTGTGCGGGCGTGCCGTCTGAAAAGGGGCGCAGGGTTTCTTTTACCATACCGAAGGCAAGGTTTTTGCCGTCAACCCAGTCGGATGAAAATGTCAGTGCCGGTTTGGAAGAAGGGGACAGCAGGGCATCGATGTGGGTGTGCAGTCCGCTGCCCAACGCGCTGGTGAGTGCAGGGCTTCCGAGGTAAACAGGTATGTTCATAATGGTTCAATCGGTGTAACCGACCAGCGGGTTTGGTCGGGTAGGGTAATCAGGAACTGTCCGCCAATATGGTTGACGCACCATATGTCCCGATTGCGGTAGCGGAACAATGCCCCCTTGCTGCAGAAGGATGTGTCGGCGTTTGTCCGTTTGGATTCGGGATAGGGGGGCGCGGCATTTTCGGCGGTTATCAGCGGGAGCAGTGCGGCAAACAGTAGTCGAGACGACATGTTCGGCATGATAAATCCGTCATTTTGCCAGCCTCCGCTGTTGATGGTCTGGCGTGAAACCGGTGCGCCTAATATGTCGGTTTGTACAAATCGGATGCCGTCTTCCAGCTGTTCGGCCGCCAGTATGCCGGTTTGTACCGGTTCTTGCCCCTTATTGTAGCGTTCCCATTTGAACCATTGTACGTCTTGGGTAAGGCGCGGTTGGGTTTGGGGCAGGGGCAGGGCATATGGGGCGCAGGCGGCGAGCAGTTTTGCGGCAAGTGCGGCAAGTAAGGTCGTGGTCGGGCGCATAAGTTCCTTTCAAAAATGCCGTCTGAAGCGGCGGCAGGGCGGTTAACGGCGTGGATGCTGCGTATCGGGGACGGAGTACATCAGCCGTGCCGCCAGCCACAGGTTCAATATGACCCCGATGCCGACGGTCATGCCGAATGCGGCGACGACCGGTGTGCCGCTGAAGGCAAGCAGGACGAAGGAGATGCCGGTCGTGAGCGCGGCAAGCAGCATACCGCCCAGCCGCGCATCGGTGCTGTGTCCGGCATTGAGCGCGTAAACGGCATAATCGATGCCGATGGCGGAAACCAGCAGCAATCCGAACATGGCAAACAGGCTGACGGGAATGCCCAGCCAACCCAATACGGCAACAGTTCCGACGGCGGCAGCGACGGGTACGGCGAGGATTTTCCCACCTTGCCGTGCGCCAAACAGCCGCCACAGCAGCAGCCATGCCAACAGGTAAGACGACAATTTCAGCCAAGCCGCCTGATTGCGCGTATGGCGGAACAGTTCGTTGAGCCTGCCGCGCTTGTCCGCCCATTTGATTCCCGGGACGGTTTCCGCCGTTTTGCGGACGGTTTCCGGATCGGTCATACCGTTCAGGCGGATAACCGAGGCATAACGATGCGGCTCGACTTCGCCGAGATACAGGGGTTTCCAAGCCTGCGCCAGAGGCAGGGCGATGCCGTCTGAAAGGGTAAGGGCCGGTGTGTCGGCTGCTTGCAGCAGGGCGGATTTCAGCGTGTCTTCCGGAATACCCAGTTCGTACATGGCGCGGTAGTTTCCGGGTTTGTCTGCAAGAGCGCGCAAATGTTGTTTCAGGCGGTTTTGTTCGGCTGTCGGCAGAATGAATTGATCCAGCGATTGGATGCCTTTCAGTTTGCCTTGTTTGATCAGGGGATCAAGGGTGCGGCGCAGTTCGGCATTTTTCAACAGCAGCGCGTCTTCGCTTGCGGCTTCGGCAACCAGATATTGACCGCTGAAATCGGTTCCGCCCAATGTGCCGATTTTTTGTATTTGCGACAACAGTCCGGGCGGCATATTCACCCATTGGCGGATGTCGTCGTGCCAGTTGCTGCGCCACAGTCCGACGGCGGACGAAAACAATCAGAAAAGCTGTTGCAGGATAACGGAAGGATGGGGGGAGCTGTTTCTTGATATGTCTGCCCAGTATGGTATTTAAGGTGGTAAAAGGTACGGGTTTTGCATGATAACGGGCAAACAGGGGCGGTAGCCAGCAGATGGTCGCGCCGAATGCGCCAAGTAGCGAAAATCCGGAGAAAACAGCAGTTTGTTGTAAAACCGGCAAAGGTGTGAACCAGAGCAGCGCGTATCCTGAAACGGTAATCAGCAGACTGACGGCAAAGGTGGGCAATACCTGTTTCATCGCTGGTTTCGCCTGCCATGATGAGAATACCGACGGGGTCAGCCAGTGCAGCGGGAAATCGACCAGCATTCCGATCAGGCTCGTACCGATAACCAGCGTCAGGGCGTGAATATGTCCGAATACCGCCAGAGCTGCCGCCAAGCCCGCCAGCATGCCTGCGGCAGACGGCAGCAGCAGCCAAAAAGTGCGTGCGCTGCGGAAAACCCACAATATGAGGGTTACGGTCAGGGTTATGCCGGCAAAACCCATTATCCGGCTTTCTTTTTCTGCATCGGCTTTGGCGGCTGCTGCAAAAAGTGCGCCGCCCCCGGTCAGGATTTCGGCGTGCCTGCCGGATGCCAATGTCTGTGTTTTTTGGAACAAATGAC
>ADBE01000059.1 GCA_000176735.1 Neisseria polysaccharea ATCC 43768
GGGAATGACGAAAAGCAACCTTTCCGCGTCATTCCCGCGAAAGCGGGAATCTAGAACTCCTAACGTGGCAGGAATCTATCGGAAAAAACCGAAACCGAACGAACCTAGATTCCCGCCTGCGCGGGAATGACGAAGGGTTAAAGAAATGACGAGAAACGGCGGTAATTTATCGGGAATAACCGAAAACGAACGGAAATCAGGACAAGGCGACGAAGCCGCAGACAGTACAGATAGTACGGAACCGATTCACTTGGTGCTTGAGCACCTTAGAGAATCGTTCTCTTTGAGCTAAGGCGAGGCAACGCTGTACTGGTTTTTGTTAGTCCACTATAAAAAACGGCGGAAATAAATTTTTTCCGCCTCACTTGAATTTGCCCGCACACACCCTAATTTTGCCGACTTATACGGGCAGCCGCCTGACGGCAGTCCGGTTTCCACTTCAATCTGTCCGAACCGTTCGGGCAGATGATTGTTTTCAAACCATTTTATCGGAGCATAGATATGACCATCCGTCCTTTACACGACCGCGTTGTCGTCAAACGCTTGGAAGCTGAAGAGAAAACCGCATCGGGCATTGTTTTGCCGGGTGCGGCCGCCGAAAAACCCGATATGGGCGAAGTCATCGCCGTGGGCGCGGGCAAAATCGGCAAAGACGGTGCGCGCCGTCCGCTGGATGTCAAAGTCGGCGACAAAATCATCTTCGGCAAATACAGCGGCCAAACCGTCAAAGCCGACGGCGAAGAGCTGTTGGTAATGCGCGAAGAAGACATCTTCGGCATCGTTGAAAAATAAATACGGACACGATGCCGTCTGAAACGGCAAACCGCCTTCAGACGGCATAAACGGTTTTATCAGACAATTTTAATGATTTTTGGAGAATTGAAATGGCAGCAAAAGACGTACAGTTCGGCAATGAAGTCCGCCAAAAAATGGTAAACGGCGTGAACATTTTGGCAAACGCCGTGCGCGTAACCTTGGGTCCTAAAGGTCGCAACGTGGTGGTTGACCGCGCATTCGGCGGCCCGCACATCACCAAAGACGGCGTAACCGTCGCCAAAGAAATCGAACTGAAAGACAAGTTTGAAAATATGGGCGCGCAAATGGTGAAAGAAGTTGCGTCCAAAACCAACGACGTGGCGGGCGACGGTACGACTACCGCCACCGTATTGGCGCAATCCATCGTTGCCGAAGGTATGAAATACGTTACCGCCGGTATGAACCCGACCGACCTGAAACGCGGTATCGACAAAGCCGTCGCCGCTTTGGTTGAAGAGCTGAAAAACATCGCCAAACCTTGCGATACTTCCAAAGAAATCGCCCAAGTCGGCTCGATTTCCGCCAACTCTGACGAACAAGTCGGCGCGATTATCGCCGAAGCGATGGAAAAAGTCGGCAAAGAAGGCGTGATTACCGTTGAAGACGGCAAATCTTTGGAAAACGAGCTGGACGTGGTTGAAGGTATGCAGTTCGACCGCGGCTACCTGTCTCCTTACTTCATTAACGACGCGGAAAAACAAATCGCTGCTTTGGACAATCCGTTTGTATTGCTGTTCGACAAAAAAATCAGCAACATCCGCGACCTGCTGCCCGTGTTGGAACAAGTGGCAAAAGCCAGCCGTCCGCTGTTGATTATCGCTGAAGACGTAGAAGGCGAAGCCTTGGCGACTTTGGTGGTGAACAACATCCGAGGCATCCTGAAAACCGTTGCCGTGAAAGCCCCGGGCTTCGGCGACCGCCGCAAAGCGATGTTGCAAGACATCGCCATCCTGACCAGCGGCACGGTGATTTCCGAAGAAGTCGGCCTGTCTCTGGAAAAAACCACTCTGGAAGACTTGGGTCAAGCCAAACGCATCGAAATCGGTAAAGAAAACACCACCATCATCGACGGCTTCGGCGACGCAGCCCAAATCGAAGCGCGTGTTGCCGAAATCCGCCAACAAATCGAAACTGCAACCAGCGATTACGACAAAGAAAAACTGCAAGAGCGCGTTGCCAAACTGGCAGGCGGCGTGGCAGTGATCAAAGTCGGCGCGGCGACCGAAGTCGAAATGAAAGAGAAAAAAGACCGCGTGGAAGACGCGTTGCACGCTACACGCGCAGCCGTTGAAGAAGGCGTGGTTGCAGGCGGCGGTGTCGCCCTGTTGCGCGCCCGTGCCGCTTTGGAAAACCTGCACACCGGCAATGCCGACCAAGACGCAGGCGTACAAATCGTCTTGCGCGCCGTTGAGTCTCCGCTGCGCCAAATCGTTGCCAACGCAGGCGGCGAGCCTAGCGTGGTTGTGAACAAAGTGTTGGAAGGCAAAGGCAACTACGGCTACAACGCTGGCAGCAGCGAATACGGCGACATGATCGAAATGGGCGTACTCGACCCCGCCAAAGTAACCCGTTCCGCGCTGCAACACGCCGCATCTATCGCCGGCCTGATGCTGACCACAGACTGCATGATCGCTGAAATCCCTGAAGAAAAACCTGCTATGCCTGATATGGGCGGCATGGGTGGTATGGGCGGCATGATGTAAGAAATGCCGTCTGAAACCTTCAGACAACAAGCCGCACGGTCAACGCCGTGCGGTTTTTTTGCGAATAAGTGCAGCTAAGGCGCAAACCTTAAAATTATAGTGGATTAAATTTAAACCAGTACGGCGTTGCCTCGCCTTAGCTCAAAGAGAACGATTCTCTAAGGTGCTGAAGCACCAAGTGAATCGGTTCCGTACTATTTGTACTGTCTGCGGCTTCGTCGCCTTGTCCTGATTTTTGTTAATCCACTATATTTCCCCCATCCCAAAAACGAAGAGCGGCAGGAATTTATCGGAAAAACAGCACCTTTCTGCCGTCATTCCCGCGAAAGCGGGAATCTAGAAATGAAAAGCAACAGGAATTTATCGGAAATGGCTGAAACCGAACGGACTGGATTCCCGCCTGCGCGGGAATGACGGAACTTAAAAAAACCGGATTCCCATTTTCGCGGAATGACGGGATTTTAGGTTTCTGTTTTTCTGTTTTTGTGGGGATGACGAATTTAAATATTGTAGGAATTTATCGGAAATTTAATATTCCCCCATAGAAATTTATCGGGAAAACAGCAACCTTTCCGCCGTCATT
>ADBE01000058.1 GCA_000176735.1 Neisseria polysaccharea ATCC 43768
GATAAAGTAATGGAAGCAGGCGGCCTGCACATCATCGGTACGGAACGCCACGAAAGCCGCCGTATCGACAACCAGTTGCGCGGACGCTCCGGCCGTCAGGGCGACCCCGGATCCAGCCGTTTCTACCTCTCCTTTGAAGACCCACTGCTGCGCCTATTCGCACTCGACCGTGCCGCCGCCATCCTCAACCGCCTCGCACCCGAACGCGGCGTCGCCATCGAACACAACCTGCTGACGCGCCAAATCGAAGGCGCGCAACGCAAAGTCGAAGGCAGAAACTTCGATATGCGCAAACAGGTTTTGGAATACGACGACGTTGCCAACGAACAGCGCAAAGTCATTTACAGCCAACGCAACGAAATTTTAACCAGCAAAGACATCAGCGACCTGATGAAGGAAATCCGTTTTGATGTCGTCGGCGGGCTTGTAGACCTCTATATGCCGCCGGACAGCATGGAAGAACAATGGGACATTCCGACTCTGGAAAACCGTCTGGCTGCCGAATTCAGACTGCACGAAGACATTCAGTCCTGGCTGAAAGCAGACAATACAATTGACGGTCAAGACATCAAAGAGCGCCTGATCGAACGCATCGAAAACGAATATGCCGCCAAAACCGAACTGGTCGGCAAGCAGGCAATGGCTGATTTTGAGCGCAACGTGATGTTGCAGGTCATCGACAACCAATGGCGCGAACACCTCGCCGCTATGGACTACCTGCGCCAAGGCATACACCTGCGCAGCTATGCCCAGAAAAATCCGAAGCAGGAATACAAACGCGAAGCCTTTACCATGTTCCAAGACCTGTGGAACGGCATCAAATTCCATATTGCCTCCCTGCTTACTTCGGTTCAAATCGAACAAAACCCTGTCGCGGCGGTTGAAGAGCAACCCGTCGGCAACATCCAATCTATCCATTCGGAATCCCCCGATATGGAAGAACTTTTGGGTCAATCGCAAACCGATCTGGTTACCGAAGCTTTTAATCCCGATGGGACGGATTTCAGCCCCGAAGCCTTAGAAGCGCGGGGGCAAATCGTCCACCGCAACGACCCCTGCCCCTGCGGCAGCGGTTTGAAATACAAACAATGCCACGGCAAATTGGCTTAAGCGTTTGAACGCAAATGCCGTCTGAACATCCGGTTTCCGGCTTCAGACGGCATTTTGCCTGAACCGCCACATCCGACCGCCATTCCGAAAACTCCCGATTTCGTACCGTACAAACTAAAAACAGGCATCCGCCCCGCCGAACTATGATTCCATCCGACTTCATTGACGAACTTCTAGCCAAAGTCGATATTGTCGATATTATCGACGAGCAGGTTCCGCTGAAAAAAGGCGGGGCGAACTATATGGCGTGTTGCCCGTTCCACAAGGAAAAAACACCGTCGTTTTCGGTCAGTCCGACCAAGCAGTTTTATCATTGTTTCAGTTGCGGGGCGCATGGTTCGGCGATTGGTTTTGTGATGGAACATCAGGGGCTGTCGTTTCCTGAGGCGGTGCAGTTTCTTGCAGACCGTGTGGGTATGATTGTGCCTAAAGTGCGCGGGCAGAACGATAATCCCGAAGTCCGTGCCGAACGCAAGAAAAAACAGCAGACACTGGAGGAAACGACGGCTGCGGCGGCTGATTTTTACGCGCAACAGTTGCGCTTCAATCCGGCGGCGAAGGCTTATTTGGACAAACGCGGCTTGAGCGCGGAAGTCATTGCGCATTATGGTTTGGGCTACGCGCCCGACGGCTGGCAGCCTTTGGCGCAAGTGTTCCAGCCGTACCCGAATACTGCGTTGGTGGATACGGGTATGGTGATTGACAATGAGGGGCGGCATTACGACCGCTTCCGTCATCGGATTATGTTTCCTATCCGCAATCCGCGCGGGCAGGTAATCGGTTTTGGCGGTAGGGTGTTGGACGACTCGAAACCGAAATATTTGAACTCGCCTGATACGCCTTTGTTTGATAAAGGGAAAAACCTTTACGGACTGTATGAAGGGCGTGCCGCTGTCAAGGAAGCGGGGCGGATTCTGGTGGTCGAAGGTTATATGGATGTGGTCGCGCTGGCACAGTTCGGCGTGGGCTACGGCGTGGCGGCTTTGGGTACGGCGACGACGGCGGAACACGTCAAAATCCTGATGCGTCAGGCGGACAGTATTTATTTCTGTTTCGACGGCGACAGCGCGGGACGGAAAGCGGCTTGGCGCGCGCTGGAAAACGCGCTGCCGCAGTTGAAAGACGACAAATCACTGCATTTTTTGTTCCTGCCGGAAGAACACGACCCCGACAGTTACATCCGCGCCTACGGCAAGACGCAATTTGAAGACGCGCTGTTGAATCAAAGCAAGCCGCTGTCGGAATATTTCTGGGAACACCTTTCAGACGACCTCAATCTCAATACGCAGGAAGGCAAGGCGGAATTGGTGAAAACCAGTTCGCCGCTTTTGGTGCAAATCACCGCGCCGGCATTGGGTTATTTGTTGAAACAACGGCTTAGCGAACTGGTCGGCATCGATCCCGACAATCTCGCGCAACTGCTCGGACAGGAAGCGCCGAAGCAGCACGTCAAACAAAAAAGCTACAAACTGCCCCCGATTTCCGTCAAGCAGCCCGTTATGCCAACATTGGTGCAACGGCAAATCCGCAGCCTCTTGATAAATCCGGATTGGGCTGCATATATAGACCTGCCCGATTATTTGGCTTTGGATGGCGATTTCGCCTGCCTTGCCAACCTTGCCGAAACCATTAAAAGCCATCCTTCCGTGCCGGCAACCGCGCAGATTTTGGAACATATGCGCGGTTCGCCCTACGAAGAAACAATCAACCGCATCTTCCGGTCGGTCCTTCAATCGGAAGAAATGGAAGGTGGCGGCGAAGAAGATTGCGAAAACTTCCAAATCGGCATCAAAAAACTGCTCAATGAGTTAAAATACAGCCAAATCGAAGCATTGAAACAAAAAAGCCTAAAATCGGGCTTAAGTGAAAGTGAAAAAAAACTTTTGCTGTCGCTACTGACCGCAAAACAAAATTGACCGGCGGATTCCGCCATCCGTAAACCGTTATGCCGTCTGAAAAGCATTCACCCCGGCTGCAACAACGACACCTGCAGAACACCCATCCCCAAAAGCCTTCAGACGGCATCAGAGTACCCTACTCTGCCACGCCTTCAGGTGCGTTCAAACGCAAACCGTCGGCACCTTACCAACAGAAAGCAGACAATGTCCAGAAACCAAAATCACGAAGAATATCAAGACGACACCCGTCCGTTAAGCATTGAAGAGCAACGCGCGCGCCTGCGTCAGCTCATCATCATGGGTAAAGAACGCGGCTACATCACCTACTCTGAAATCAACGACGCCCTGCCAGACGATATGTCCGATGCCGATCAAATCGACAACATCGTCAGTATGATTTCCGGTTTGGGCATCCAAGTTACCGAACACGCCCCCGATGCGGAAGACATATTGTTAAGCGACAATGCCGCCGTTACCGACGATGATGCCGTCGAAGAAGCCGAGGCCGCCCTTTCCAGCGCAGATTCCGAGTTCGGCAGAACCACCGACCCCGTCCGCATGTATATGCGCGAAATGGGACAGGTCGACCTGCTGACCCGCGAAGACGAAATCATCATCGCCAAAAAAATCGAAAACGCCCTGAAAAATATGGTTCAGGCCATCTCCGCCTGCCCAGGATCCATTGCGGAAATCTTAGAACTCATCGAAAAAATCCGCAAAGACGAAATCCGCGTCGACGAAGTCGTAGAAGCCATTATCGACCCGAATGAAGTATTGCTCAACGAATTGGGCTTGGGGCACTTGGAAACCACAGTGCCCGAGAAACCTTCCAACGACAATTCGGATGAAAACGAAGACGACGAAGAGTCGGAAGAAGATGCGGATGAAATCTCGGCAGCCAATCTCGCCGAATTGAAACAAAAAGTCATCGGCCACTTTGCCCAAATCGAAAAAGACTACAAAAAAATGATCGGCCGTTTGGAAAAACACCACAGCCGGCACAAAGACTATCTCGCCTACCGCGATGCCATCGCCAACAAACTTTTGGA
>ADBE01000057.1 GCA_000176735.1 Neisseria polysaccharea ATCC 43768
GGTACAAGCACCCCAATGTTTATAGCAGCACTATCAACAATAGCCAAATAATAGAAAGAATCCAAATGTCCATTGATTGATGAATGGATAAAGAAGGTGTGGTATATATACACAATGGAATTTTATTCAACCATCAAAAGGAACAAAATCTTGCCATTTGCAATGATGTGGATGGAGCTACAATGTATTTTGCTAAGTGAAATAAGTCAACCAGAGAAAGACAAATACCATATGATTTCACTCATATGTGTAATTTAAGAAACTGAACAGAGGAACATATGGGAAAGGTAGGAAAAAAAAAACAAAGAGAGGGAAACAAACCCCAAGAGACTCTTAATAATAGAGAACAAATTGAGGGCTGATGGAGAGAGGTGGGCTGGGAAATGGGCTAGATGGGTGATGGATACTAAGGAGGGCACTTGTTGTGATGAGCACTGGGGTGTTGTGTATAAGTGATGAATCACTGAATTCTACTCCTGAAACAATATTGCACTGCATGTTAACTAACT
>ADBE01000056.1 GCA_000176735.1 Neisseria polysaccharea ATCC 43768
CGCCCGCCGCGCCTGCCGCCCGCGATTTGTCCGACGCGCAAAAATCGCCTATGGTCGGCACGTTCTACCGCGCGCCCGGCCCGAATGCCGCGCCTTTTGTCGAAGTCGGACAACAGGTTAAAGCCGGCGATACCTTGTGCATCATCGAAGCGATGAAGCTGATGAACGAAATCGAAGCCGAAAAATCCGGCACGGTCAAAGAAATCCTGGTCGAAAACGGTACCCCCGTCGAATTCGGCGAACCGCTCTTCATTATCGAATAATCCTGTTTTCAGACGGCATAGATTCCCGATGCCGTCTGAAATGCTTTCTCCTTCCAGCATTTTTGCACCCGCCTCTTTTATGTCGGGTCGCCTGAAACCACAGGAAAAGTCATCATGTTGAAAAAAGTTTTAATCGCCAACCGCGGCGAAATCGCATTGCGGGTGCTGCGGGCCTGCCGTGAAATGGGCATTGCCACCGTTGCCGTCCACTCCGAAGCCGACAAAGACAGCCTCCACGTCAAACTTGCCGATGAATCCGTGTGTATCGGTCCCGCCTCCTCGGCACAAAGCTATCTGAATATCCCCGCCATTATCGCCGCCGCCGAGGTTACCGATGCAGATGCCATCCACCCCGGCTACGGCTTCCTTGCCGAAAACGCCAATTTCGCCGAACAGGTCGAACAATCGGGCTTTATCTTCATCGGCCCTAAAGCAGATACCATCCGCCTGATGGGCGACAAAGTATCCGCCAAACACGCCATGATAGCGGCAGGTGTGCCCTGCGTCCCCGGTTCTGACGGTGCGCTGCCCGACGATGATGCCGAAATCCTCAAAATTGCCGATAAAGTCGGTTATCCCGTCATTATCAAAGCCTCCGGCGGCGGCGGCGGCCGCGGTATGCGCGTCGTCGAGAAAAAAGAAGACCTCCTCCAGTCTGTCGAAATGACCAAGGCAGAAGCGGGCGCGGCATTCGGCAACCCGATGGTTTACATGGAACGCTATTTGCAACGTCCGCGCCACGTCGAAATCCAAGTGATTGCCGACGAACACGGCAACGCCATCTACCTTGCCGAGCGCGACTGCTCCATGCAGCGCCGCCACCAAAAAGTCATCGAGGAAGCACCGGCTCCGTTCATCACCGAAAAAGAACGCGCCAAAATCGGCAAAGCCTGTGCCGACGCCTGCAAACGCATCGGCTATCGCGGCGCAGGTACGTTTGAATTCCTGTACGAAGACGGCGAGTTCTTCTTTATCGAGATGAACACACGCGTTCAGGTTGAGCATCCGGTTACCGAGCTCATCACCGGCGTGGACATCGTACAAGAGCAATTGCGCATTGCGGCCGGCCTGCCGTTGCAATACAAACAAAAGGATATTCAAGTCGAAGGCCACGCGTTTGAGTGCCGTATCAACGCCGAAGATCCGTACAACTTCATCCCAAGCCCGGGTCTGATTGAAAGCTGCCATCTGCCCGGCGGCTTCGGTATCCGCGTCGACAGCCACATCTACCAAGGCTACCGTATTCCGCCGTACTACGATAGCCTGATTGGCAAAGTCTGCGTCGTCGGTAAAGACCGCGACCAAGCCATGGCCAAAATGCGCGTCGCCCTCGCCGAGCTGGCGGTAACCGGCATTAAAACCAATACGCCGCTGCACCGCGACTTGTTCAATGACCTAGGTTTCCAAAAAGGCGGTGTCAGCATCCACTATTTGGAACACTGGCTGGAAGATCGCAAAGCCAAACAGGACAAATAAGCCGTCCCCGATATGCCGTCTGAAACAGTTTGTCCGTTTTCAGACGGCATTTCCGTTACACACCCATCCCCTTATACAGTACGACCCTATTCCGAAGGTCTGTTAAGAAAGCCCGCTATGCCTTACCAACAAATCACCATCAACGTCAACGATGCCGTCGCCGAACGCCTCGCCGACACCTTGATGGAACACGGCGCACTCTCCGCCGCCATCGAAGATGCCTATGCAGGTACCGAAAACGAACAAGCCATCTTTGGCGAACCCGGTATGCCGACCGAACAAATCTGGCAGCAGAGCAAAGTCATTGCCCTGTTCGGCGAACACGACGAAGCCGCCGCCATCATCCAAACCGCCGCACAAGAATGCGGATTAAAAGACTTGGCATACACCGGCGAAACCATCGAAGACCAAGACTGGGTGCGTCTCACGCAATCGCAATTCGACCCCATCCGAATTTCCGAACGCCTGTGGATTACCCCCTCTTGGCACGAAGCCCCCGAAGGCACTGCCGTCAACCTACGCCTCGATCCCGGACTCGCCTTCGGCACCGGCAGCCACCCGACCACGCGCCTCTGCCTCAAATGGTTGGATACACAACTCAAAAACGGCGAAAGCGTCCTCGACTACGGCTGCGGTTCAGGTATCCTGACCATCGCCGCCCTCAAACTCGGTGCAGGTTCCGCCGTCGGCGTGGATATTGACGAACAGGCCATCCGTGCCAGCAAGGACAACGCCGAACAGAACAACGTCGATGCACAATTCTTCCTGCCCGACGGCCTGCCTCAAGGGCAATTCGACGTAGTTGTCGCCAACATCCTCGCCAACCCTTTGCGTATGCTCGGCGAAATGCTTGCCGCCCGCACCAAACAAGGCGGCCGCATCGTGTTATCCGGTTTGTTGGACGAACAAATCGAAGAACTCAGCGGCATTTACAGCCAATGGTTCGATCTCGATCCTGCGGAAACCGAAGAAGGATGGGCGCGATTGAGCGGGACAAAACGCTGACAAGCAAAGGAAACATCATGCAGGACAAAAACAACCTCTGCTGGCTCGATATGGAAATGACGGGGCTGAATCCCGAAACCGACCGCATTATCGAAGTCGCGATGATTATTACCGACTCGGATTTGAATGTGTTGGCGCAATCCGAAGTTTACGCCGTCCACCAAAGCGACGAGCTGCTCGACAATATGGACGAGTGGAACACCGCCACACACGGCAGGACGGGGCTAACACAGCGCGTACGCGAATCATCGCATACCGAAGCCGAAGTCGAACAGAAACTGCTGGACTTTATGTCGGAATGGGTACCCGAACGCACCACGCCGATGTGCGGCAATTCCATCCACCAAGACCGGCGTTTTATGGTCAAATATATGCCGAAACTGGAAAACTACTTCCACTACCGCAACCTCGACGTTTCCACGCTCAAAGAGCTTGCCAAACGCTGGAATCCGCCCGTTGCCAAAAGCGTGGTCAAACGCGGTTCGCACAAGGCATTGGACGACATTTTGGAAAGCATCGAAGAAATGCGCCACTACCGCGAACACTTCCTGATTTCCGCCCCGAAAGCCGAAGCGCAATAAGAAACAAACAATGCCGTCTGAAACGCTGTTTGCATTTCAGACGGCATTTTTACAGCAGATTGAAATCAAAAACATACACGCCCGTCATTCCCGCGCAGGCGGGAATCCGGAAGGTCGGGCTTGCCGTTATTTTCAATCATTACAGAAACTGAAAGGTCTGGATTCCCGCCTGCGCGGGAATGACGGGCGTGTGCATTCTTATAGTGGATTAACAAAAATCAGGACAAGGCGACGAAGCCGCAGACAGTACAAATAGTACGGAACCGATTCACTTGGTGCTTCAGCACCTTAGAGAATCGTTCTCTTTGAGCTAAGGCGAGGCAACGCAGTACTGGTTTTTGTTAATCCACTATACTTCAATCTGCCAAACAAATCGAACAGAGAAACCCTGTCCGTCAAGACATCATGCAGCCATCGCCTTGAACACTTCAACCGCAACCGCAACCGTTTCGTCAATCAGCTCGGGCGTATGCGCGGCAGAAACGAAACCTGCTTCATAAGCGGACGGGCCGAAGGCAATGCCGCGGTCGAGCATGCCGTGGAAGAAGCGTTTGAAAGCGTCGATATTGGAGCGCGCCATGTCGCCGTAGTTTTGCGGCGTATGGCTGGCAAAATACAGGCCGAACATACCGCCCACGCTGTCGGCGGTGAACTCGATGCCGTGCGCTTTGGCAGCGGCGGCAATACCGTTGGCGAGGCGTTGGGTCAAGGCAGTCAGGTTTTCATAAAAGCCTTCGCGCTGAATGATTTCCAGCGTTTTCAAGCCGGCAGCAACGGCAATCGGGTTGCCCGACAAGGTGCCTGCCTGATACACGCCGCCCAGCGGGGAAATACATTCCATGATGTCTTTGCGTCCGCCGAACGCGGCAAGTGGCATACCGCCGCCGATGACTTTGCCCATCGTGGTCAGGTCAGGCGTGATGCCGTGCAGCGATTGTGCGCCGCCGAGCGCGACGCGGAAACCGGTCATCACTTCGTCGTAAATCAACACCGCGCCGTGTTTTTCGGTCAATCCGCGCAGGGCTTTGACAAAGGCTTCGGTCGGGCGGACAAGGTTCATATTGCCGACGAAGGGTTCGACAATCACGCAGGCGATTTCGTCGCCGCTTTGGGCAAAGGCTTCTTCCAGTTGGGCGATGTTGTTGTACTCGAGTACCAAAGTGTGTTTGGTAAAGTCGGCAGGCACGCCGGCGGAAGAAGGATTGCCAAACGTCAGCAGTCCGCTGCCTGCTTTCACCAACAGGCTGTCGGAATGGCCGTGGTAGCAGCCTTCAAACTTGATGATTTTGTCGCGGCCGGTAAAACCGCGTGCCAGACGGATGGCGGTCATGGTCGCTTCGGTACCGGAGCTGACGAGGCGCAGCCGTTCGACGGACGGCATGATTTTGGCGATTTCTTCGGCGATGACGATTTCGCCTTCGGTAGGCGCGCCGAACGACAAACCGCCTAACGCGGCTTCGCGCACGGCTTCGATGACTTCGGGGTGCGCGTGTCCGACAATCGCGGGCCCCCACGAACCGACATAGTCGGTGTAGCGCGTGCCGTTTTCGTCCCAAACATACGCGCCTTCGGCTTTTTTGATGAAGCGCGGTACGCCGCCGACGCTGCCGAATGCGCGGACGGGGGAATTCACGCCGCCGGGGATGATGGCTTTGGCGCGGTCGAATAAAATTTCGTTACGGTTCATATATATCCTTAAATTCCATCCTAAAGGCAGGTTTTAGGTTCTGAAACAGAAAAAGCTATTTTATCATTTTTCAGGTTTCGCCAAGGATTTGCCCGCTTCTTTGCGGATGACGTCAACCGTATCCCGGATGACGGAACGCTCGTCTTTTTCAACTTTATGTGTAAAGCGGTAGTCCCGGACAACTCCCTCACCGTCGTAATCCACACACCACTCCCAATGCCGGCGTTCTGATTTCATATAAATGAAATTGGTCGGTAAAAAATTATAAATAGGCAGGCTGACTTCATGATAGGCATAACAGCCGAAAGGGTTGCGCTTCCCGAAACGTGCCTCTACCTCCGCCCGGGTCGTTTTGCCTTTAACAACCGTTTGTGCGATTCCTTCTTCCGTCTGATAACGCAGGAACTGATGTTCCCTGTCGCCGAAATTGCTGGTACACGCACACAGCAGCAATGCCACCCATACAACCGGTTTCATACACACCTCCCATTAAAGCCAAACATTTGTTATAAGTTTTACCGTCCGCACCCGTATAGGTATAGCCGTTTTTCTGTAAAACATCGGCGTAATCATTTTGCAAACAAATGTCCATACTGCTTATCTTTGCGAACATCGTATCTGCCATCATAGTAAGTACATTGTCCAGAAATATGTTGCCCAATGTCACTATCTTGAACTTGGCTTGTTGATTGATAGTTAAATTTACTTCCTATTGCCGATAACACAACTTTATAGTTATTTGATCGACAATTATGAACTGATTTCACCCAGCGTGGATCGAGTCTCGTGCAATTAAAATCCGCACAATGACCAAAACATCCTGTTAGCATCATGGTGGAAACAAAAAGTAATGCTATATTAAAATGGTTTATCTTCATATTTTTCTCCATTTGGTTTATTTGGGTTGATTAATTTAGGAATATATTTGTTGATGTATTTACCATTTTCATCTTTTTCGGTCGGTTCGCCCCATATTGACTTATAATCTTTCCAAGCTTCCGTTAAAACAGGTTCGCCATTTTTCTCAACAATATCCCCATTCTTATCCCTTTGGTACTGTTCAGGTACTTCCGCAAAATACGAGCTATGCGGATAACAAAATATCCTACAAGCTCCTTTTGTTGTCTCATTATTTCCTAACAAGAAAAATGGCGGTATCCACATTGTCGATCTATTACCAATAAGATCCTTGTTATGCACAATCGAATAGGCTCCGCTGTTATAAGTTTTGCCGTCTGCACCCGTATAGGTATAGCCGTTTTTCTGTAAAACATCGGCGTAATCATTCTTCACATTTGTAGCTGTACCATAGAAACGTGCTTTTCTGATTGGGGCAATGCCATTTTGTTTTTGATTGTTTACCCAATCTTTTAAGGAAACGCTTGCTGTAATTCCCCCACGACTGTGATTACTGGTATCAACCGAATACAGCCATCAAAATCGGATAAATTCATATTAAAAACAATATTCTGTTTACAAAACCCACATCGTGCTATAATCCGCACCGATTTTCAGACGGCACCGTCATGCCGTCTGAAATTTTTTCATTCCAACAACAATCAGCCCCGCAATTACGGCTGCCTGAGAAAGACACAAACCATGAAAAAAGTATTTATCCGTACCTTCGGGTGCCAAATGAACGAGTACGACAGCGAAAAAATGCTGTCCGTCCTTGCCGAAGAACACGGCGGCATCGAGCAGGTTACCCAGCCCGACGACGCCGACATCATCTTGTTCAACACCTGTTCCGTACGTGAAAAAGCGCAAGAAAAAGTTTTCTCCGATTTGGGCCGCGTGCGCCCGCTCAAAGAAAAAAATCCCGACCTCATCATCGGCGTTGCCGGCTGCGTCGCCTCGCAAGAAGGCGAAAACATCGTCAAACGCGCGCCGTATGTGGACGTGGTTTTCGGCCCGCAAACGCTGCACCGCCTGCCCAAACTCATCGTCGATAAAGAAACCACCGGTCTCTCGCAAATCGATATTTCCTTCCCCGAAATCGAAAAATTCGACCACCTGCCGCCTGCGCGCGTAGAAGGCGGTTCGGCATTCATTTCCATTATGGAAGGCTGTTCCAAATACTGCTCTTACTGCGTCGTCCCTTACACCCGCGGCGAAGAATTCTCCCGCCCGCTCAACGACGTATTGACCGAGATTGCCGGTTTGGCGCAACAAGGTGTCAAAGAAATCAACCTCTTAGGCCAAAACGTCAATGCCTATCGCGGCGAAATGGAAAACGGCGAAATCTGCGACTTTGCTACTTTGTTGCGCATTGTCCACGAAATCCCCGGTATCGAACGCCTGCGCTTTACCACCAGCCATCCGCGCGAATTTACCGACGCGATTATCGAGTGCTACCGCGACCTGCCAAAGCTGGTTTCCCACCTGCACCTGCCGATTCAAAGCGGTTCCGACCGCGTATTGAGCGCGATGAAACGCGGCTACACCGCTTTGGAATACAAATCCATCATCCGCAAACTGCGCGCCATCCGCCCTGATTTGTGCCTCAGCTCCGACTTTATCGTCGGCTTCCCGGGCGAGACCGAGCGCGAGTTCGAGCAAACCTTGAAACTGGTGAAAGACATTGCCTTCGACTTGAGCTTCGTCTTTATTTACAGTCCGCGCCCTGGCACGCCTGCCGCCAACCTGCACGATGATACACCGCATGAAGAAAAAGTGCGCCGCCTCGAAGCTTTGAACGAAGTCATCGAAGCCGAAACCGCGCGCATCAACCAAACCATGGTCGGCACGGTTCAACGCTGCCTGGTCGAAGGCATCTCCAAAAAAGACCCTGACCAACTGCAAGCCCGTACTGCCAACAACCGCGTGGTCAACTTTACCGGCACACCCGACATGATTAACCAAATGATCGATTTGGAAATCACCGAGGCCTACACCTTCTCCCTGCGCGGCAAAGTTGTCGAAGCCTAAACCCTCACGCCGAAAAAAATGCCGTCTGAAGCGTTTCAGACAGCATTTTTCAGTCTTGCAGCGTACCGGTTCAATTGACAGCAGATTGAAATATAGTGGATTAACTTTAAACCAGTACGGCGTTGCCTCGCCTTGTCCTGATTTTTGTTAATCCACTATAGAACACGCCAAACATCAGAACGTTTTGTTAAACTCGACAAACACCCGGTTTTTCTCATATTCGTTAAACACATCATTACTCCACGTTTCGCGGTGCGACAAGGTCAGGCGCGGCGTGATGCCTTTAAAATGCAATGCCCGGTGCCAAAGGCTCAAGGATGTGTCCAATTCCCTGTCCCTGCGCCTTTCCCCTTTAAAACCGCTGAAAAAGCCGGGTTTTTCATAATGCCGTTTCGCCGCGCCGAGGCGCAACAGCGAAGACAGGCCGCTGCCGCCCCATTCCTGCCCCCAGGCAAAGCGCAGGCCGTAACGATTAAAATTGTCGCCTCGGTCGGCGGGGTTGCGCTCGTGGTAAAAATCCAAACCGCCCGTCCAATATTGGCGCGCGTTCCGGTAAAACACCAGCGAATTGGAAATTTGCAAATGGGTATTGTCGGAACGCGCCCGGCGCGTATTCTTCAAACGCCCCCACTCCGCCGAAGACAGCGTTTACCATTTCGGGGTTTGCCAACGGTTGAAATAAAGGCGCGCGCCGTTGGCGTAAGAATAAGCGTCGTTGCCGTAGGTGCGGCGTTCGTGGAACACTGCCAGCCCGACATCTTTACGCCGATCGGCAAAACCGATGCCGCCGGAAACGCCTGCCGTCATATCGTTGAATTTCTTGTTCCCCGGATAAGCCCTGCCGGACACGTCTCCGCCCGCCGTCGTGTACCAACCGTTTTTCAGCGACCATTTTTTCTCCGCGCCGAGCCGGTAATTGACCGCCGTGCCGTCCACCTGTTTCGGGAAAGTCCATCTGCCGTACTGCTGCTGTTTCGGAGCTTGGTTGATATTGTGTTCGCGGGTAACGCTGAAACCGCCGTTTACCTTCCACGCATCGCGTTCGCGCAATGCCTTGCGGTACAGTTCGACTTGTTCCATAAGCTGCGGCGGCAGGTTTTCCGTTTTCAGGCGGTCGAACTGGTCTGCCGCCGCCTCGTTCTGCCTGTCTTCAAACAATGCCGCCGCCAAACGCATACGGACGGCGGGCGCGTCGGGTTGGGCGGCAATCAGTTCCCGGTAATGGGAAACCGCCTCCTTTACCCTGCCGTCTGCCTGCGCCAAAATCCCTTGTGCATAAAGTGCCAGCATCTTATCCTGCTGCGCCTGTTGTAGGTAAATCGGCAAAATAACGCGGATACCGGCAATATTGTTTGCGACCACTGCGGAATACATCGCGCGGGACAGCAATTCGGGACTTTTCAGCAGGGTTTCTCCGTCAATCTGCAAAACTTTTCCTTTTTCCCGCACCTGCCCCGGTACCTTCTCCCTGTCGATCGGTTTGACCTCCGCTTCATGAAGCCTGAACTCGGGACGGCTTCTCAAATCCGGTTCGCGCGGTGTTTCTTCGGCATATGCCGCGCTTGCCAATAAAGGCAGCAGCAGCATCCATCTGTTTCGTGCAGGCATAAATGTCTTCCCACAAAAATAAAAATAAAAAATAACCATTATCAACCAGCGGATTGTATCAGTTTTTTATGCCGCTGTTCCAAACCCTGCCGCCCGATGCCGCGACAATGCCGTCTGAAGCCAGAATCGGGTTTCAGACGGCAGCAAAAAACCGGCGGTTTTCCGCCGGTTTCATCATTATGCCCCGCCCTTCGGGGCGGCAGGGTTCGGATTGGTTTGCGGGGCGACGCGCGGTGCCGTGCCGGTGTGCCGCCTGTGCGTCAAAACATTTCCCGACGCATCAAAACAGCCATTTGAGCGACAATGCGGCTTCTTTGTCGCCGTCCGTCCTTTTGCCGTATCCGATGCGTGCGGACATATGGCCTTTCCAACCGGCTTCAATGCCGAACCGCCCTTCGAGTGCCGTCCTGCCTGCCAGCGTCTGTTTTTCGCCGTCCATTTCCACGCCGAAAGATTTTGACCTGTGCAAAACATTAAAAGCGGCAAAAGGCTGAAGATTGACACCGTTACGCAAAGCAAAACGGGTTTTTGCCCGAATGCCGGCGCGGCTTTGCCACTGACCGCTGCCGAGCAGTCCGACCGCCGTCCCCTCGCTGTCGGTAAAGCCGCCGCTTACGCCCAAATAAGTAAACTGCGCCTGCGGTTGCAGGTAAAACCGCACATTATTGCCTTTTCCGACAACGCCTTCCGCCACAAGCGCGTTGTAGCCGCCTTCGACAGAAGCCGTCCAACCTTTGGTTTTGTAGCGTTCCACACGGTTTTCATCATTGATGCGGTGTTTGAAACGTTGGTATTGCAACCAGCCGTCCAAATACGCACCCGTTTGTTTATCGCGCAACTGATGCCACGCAGCATAAACACCCCCGCCATAACCATGCAAATAACTGCCTGCCGCACCGCCTTTGCTGTTGACTGATGCGTGCTGGCCGGCCCTGCCGCCCATCACGCCGATTGCCAGCCGGCTGCCTTCATTTTGCCGTACAAACACCTCGCCGCCGATTTGCACGCCTTTGCTCCGCCCGTCCGCAGCCGCGCCGCCCCGTATATTTTGATGCGACCGGCCGCCGATGAAGCGCAGCCACAATTTTTGACGGGACGGATCGGCGACATACACGTCGTCGCCCCTGTCGGCGGCACGCAGCCCAAACAAAGTATTTGCCGCATAAGCCTGTTGGGCATATAAAACCGCTTCCGCCTCGGGGATAGCCAAACGCTGCACACCCAAGCAAAATCCGCCTTCGCATTGCTTGAGCAATAATTCGTACAGTCCCTGCCGGTAATTTTGTTTAAACGCAAACGAATTAGGGTCTGCCTTTTCCGCCGCAATCAGTTTGCGCCCGTCGAGCGTTTTCAGATTTTCCGGCCGGCGTTCCAAAACCACGCCGGATTGTCCGCTGACTTTGTCTTCAAAGGTCAGGGCGGGTTTGTCCGACTCCCGCACGTCGTAGCCGAACAGGAAATCCGCGCCGCCCTGATACGCTTTATGGACGGTCAGTTTTTCATCTTTCGTGTTCAGGCGGATGCGGGCATTATCGGAAGTTTCCAGCGTATGGATGTCGGAATGGCGGCGCGGTTCCCAAAGGGAATCTTTCAGCGTCATCTTGGTCAGTTCCAACACCTGTCCGGCGACATGGGATTTGTTTTCGATTTTGACGTGCAGTGTTTTATTGAAGATGTTGTTGAGATTGGTAGATGATGGATAAGGAGTGAGTACGGCGTCTTCTATCAACGGATTAATTATATTGGGTTTTCTCTGTTTAAGCATATTGAATACAGCTTCAGTAATTCCAAGTTTTTCTATTAGCTGCTTCTCAACTATTTTTTTATTTTTTTCCCAATCTTCGGGTTTCGTGTCGTACAAAGCCTTTAATTGCTTCTTAACCGCATCCTTTAAATTATCCCCGTAAGTATCTGTAACATATTTCTTAACAACGGGCATATTATCGACGGCGAGGATGCCGCTATTGTAGTTTTTACCCATGATATTGATTTCATCATACAAGGCTTCAGATGAATTTGGATCGGTTTTACCGCTGGAAAAATAATGGGAAACGCCGCTTGCAGGCTTGTCTGAAAATGAAAAATCGGCAGCATCGCCAATATTTGTAGAACGAGTATCCGAACCGGGCTGATAACTGAAAGCACCGAAGCAATCAAAAGACACACTGCACGGGCCGCGCCAAACGTGGGAATTTCTGTCTTCCGCCGCTTCTAAAATAAATTTGTTTTTAATCTCGGCTTCTTTGACGGGATCGTACGCATCCGAACCCCAAACATACGGCGTGCAAAACAGCGATAAAACAGATAATGTTAATAGATTAACCCGACCGACCGCTTGCTTGCTTGCTTGCTTGCTTGCTTGCTTGCTTGCTTGCTTGCTTGCTTGCTTGCTTGCTTGCTTGCTTGCTTGCTTGCTTGCTTGCTTTCAGTGTCATGAGAAATTTTCCTTTGTCAAGTGTTAAAATTATAATGATTATATACTACATTACACTACATCGCAATGAAAAATCAGGAAAAACAAAAAACCTCTCCGCCGTCTTTCCCGCGAAAGCGGGAATCTAGAATTTCAATGCCGTAAGAATTTATCGGGGATGTCCGGGATTTAAAGGTCTGGATTCTCGCCTGCGCGGGAATGACGGTTTAGAAATCACCTGAAACGAGAAAAAGAACCGAAACCAGATAAGTCGGATTCCCGCGCGGGCGGGAATGACGATAAGCGTAATTTCAATCTGCCATATTGTCTTTTCACTTGTCTGAAAACAGATTTCAGCCGCCTATCCCTGCATCCGGCAGCTGATATAGTCGGCAATCAAATCCCGCTTTTCCCAAAAAAACTTCTGCATTTTTTGTTCGGAATACAGTTTGCGTACCAGTACGGGCAGGCTGCCGTGGATGATGGCGGCGATTTCTTTGTTGCCTTCTTCTTCCTGCATTGCCGTCTGAAAATCCATACCCCGGCCTTTCAGATATTCAGCAAGCCGGTTGCGGACGTGGGAATTGAGTTCGATGGATTTGAGCATTTTGCCTCCGTTTTGCGGTAAGGATTTATTCGATTTGTTTATCCGCCTGATTTTATCACGTTTCCCAAGCGGTTTGCCTGTACAATACCGCTTTTCGGCAGGGTGTGGGCGATGATGTTTTCTTGGTTCAAGCTGTTTCACTTGTTTTTTGTCATTTCGTGGTTTGCAGGGCTGTTTTACCTGCCGAGGATTTTCGTCAATATGGCGATGATTGATGCGCCGCGCGGCAATCCCGAGTATGTGCGCCTGTCGGGTATGGCGGTGCGGCTGTACCGTTTTATGTCGCCTTTGGGTTTCGGCGCGGTCGTGTTCGGCGCGGCGATACCGTTTGCCGCCGGCTGGTGGGGCAACGGCTGGGTTCACGTCAAACTGTGTTTGGGCTTGATGCTTTTGGCTTACCAGTTGTATTGCGGCGTGCTGCTGCGTCGTTTTCAGAATTACAGCAATACTTTCTCACACCGCTGGTATCGCGTATTTAACGAAATCCCTGTACTGCTGATGATAGGTGCGCTTTACCTGGTTGTGTTCAAACCGTTTTGACGGAGCATCTTATGCCGATAGAAATAGAACGCCGTTTTTTGATTGGAAACGACAAATGGCGGCAATACGCCGATGAGCCGCTGCTGTTGAGGCAGGGTTATCTGTCTGTCGAAAAAGAACGCACCGTCCGTGTCCGCATTGCCGGAAAACGGGCGTGGCTGACGCTGAAAGGCTATATTTCGGAAATCAGCCGCAGTGAGTTCGAATACGAAATCCCGCTTGCAGATGCGGAAAAGATGATGGAAACGATGTGCCCGTTTAAGATGGAAAAATGGCGATATCCGGTCAAATGGGGCGGCAGCCTGTTTGAAGTCGATGTTTTCCTTGGCGAAAACGCGCCTTTGGTCGTCGCGGAAATCGAGTTGCCCGCCGAAAATGCCGATTTTGACCGTCCGGACTGGCTGGGGCGGGAAATCACTTCAGACGGCATGTTTACCAATGCCTATTTGAGCAGGCATCCGTTCTCAAGCTGGAAAAATGCCGTCTGAAGCGGCTTCAGACGGCATCTGCCTTGCGGTTATCCCTTGAGGTAATGCACGAATGTATATGCAACGCCTTTGCTGCTGACACGGCGTTCCGTCCGCTCTGCTTCTTTCCAATGCGTCCGATCTATTTCGGGGAAAAACGCATCTCCTTCCACAGTCAGGCCGACTTCGGTTATCCGCAAATCGGTCGCCAATGGCATCGCTTGTCCGTATATCTGCGCGCCGCCCATAATGACGGCTTCTTCCGCGCCGGCACACAATGCCAATGCCGCCTCCAAACTTGCCGCCGTTTCCGCACCTGCCGCGCAATAATCCGCCTGCCGGCTGATGACGATGTTCCTCCGCCCGGGCAGGGGTTTGGCGGGCAGGGATTCCCACGTTTTCCGCCCCATAATGACGGGTTTGCCCAAGGTATAGGCTTTGAAAAATGCGAAATCTTCGGGGATGTGCCAAGGCATAGCATTGTCCGCCCCGATGCACAGGTTTTCCGCACACGCCGCAATTAGGGTTATTTTGAGCATATTTCCTCCACAAAAATGCCGTCTGAACGCTTCAGACGGCATTTTATGACATTCCGTGTCAAAAATCTCAACCGGCGCGCGCCATACGTTTTTTGTTTGCACCTGCCAACAATGCCAACAGTTCTTCAGTCGCGCCCCAACCGATACACGCATCGGTAATGCTTTTGCCGTACACTTCCGGCTTGTCCTGCCTGCCTTCGACCAAATGGCTTTCCACCATCACGCCCATAATATTGCCGCCGTCCTGTTCCAATTGGGCGGCAATGTCTTGCGCCACTTCCATTTGTCTTGTGTAATCCTTGCGGCTGTTGGCGTGGCTGCAATCAATCATCAGCTTGTCGGTTACGCCTGCCGCACGCAGTTGTTCCGCCGCAGCACTGACGTGTTCCGCATCATAATTCGGCTCTTTACCGCCCCGCAAAATAACATGACAATCGGGATTGCCGCCGGTATGGACAATGGCGGAATGTCCGGCTTTAGTTACAGACAAGAAATGATGGGAATGGCTCGCCGCACCGATTGCATCGATGGCAATCTTCAAATTACCGTCCGTACCGTTTTTAAAGCCGACGGGACAGGACAGACCGCTTGCCAATTCGCGGTGAACCTGGCTTTCGGTCGTCCGCGCACCGATTGCCCCCCAAGAAATCAGGTCGGCATAATACTGAGGCGTAATCATATCCAAAAACTCGGTAGAGGCCGGCATACCCATATTGTTCAGCGACAACAACAGACTGCGCGCCTGACGCAAACCGAAATTGATGTCGAATGTACCGTCCAAATGCGGGTCGTTAATCAAGCCCTTCCAACCCACCGTCGTCCTCGGTTTCTCGAAATAAACGCGCATCACAATCAAAAGCTCGTTTTCATACTGCTTGCGGAGTTTCAACAAACGCTCCGCATATTCCAACGCCGCTTTCGGATCGTGAATCGAACACGGTCCGATAATGACCAACAGCCGCTTGTCCCTGCCGTGAACCAAATCGGAAATTTCCTGACGGGTGCGGTGAACCAAGCCCGAAGCCTCTTTGGAAATCGGCAGCTCGTAAAGATGGGCAATCGGCGGCAACAACTCTTTAACTTCTTTAATCTTAATATCGTCTGTGGGGTAATGGTGTGTCATCTTGCATCTTTCCTGATGGTTTTTTATACGCGGCTTAGGTTACATCGTTTACCTTACACAAACAAGTGCAACATATTACTACAAAGCTATTTTATTTCAAAATAACTGATATATCTTTTTTCATAGATTTTAAATTTCATATTTTTAATATTTTAGGAATTTTATTCCAAAGAAAAAGAAACAGATTGATAAAAACAATACCCGCCATTCATTCGGGCAAAACCGCACGGAACATCCGTTTTCCCATTTCCACGACAATCCGGTACAGAACACCCCCGCTGCCGATTCCGCCTTCACATCCGGCAAAATTTCATACACAAGGAGAGACCTTTGCAATAACATAGGTTACTAAAATTTTATGCTCAATCTCATTTTCAAAATGCAAAACTTTTCTGATTTTTCCTACTTTTTGCTCAATATTAGGAAGGTTTTAGGCAATTGAAAATTTTTTGGCGCATTTTTATGCGTCAAATTTCGTTAACAGACTATTTTTGCAAAGGTCTCAAGGAAAATGTTGAAAACAAAAAGAACTAATTGCTTGAAAAAAAATTTAATGGGAATGCGGGTATTTCCCACACTTTTTCCATTTGAGACCTTTGCAAAATTCCCCAAAATCCCCTAAATTCCCACCAAGACATTTAGGGGATTTTCCATGAGCACCTTCTTCCAGCAAACCGCATAAGCCATGATTGCCAAACATATCGACCGCTTCCCACTATTGAAGCTGGATCAGGTGATTGATTAGCAGCCGATCGAACAGTACCTGAATCGTCAAAGAACCCGTTACTTTAGAGACCACCGCGGCCGTCCCGCCTATCCCCTGTTGTCCATGTTCAAAGCCGTCCTGCTCGGACAATGGCACAGCCTCTCCGATCCCGAACTTGAACACAGCCTCATCACCCGCATCGATTTCAACCTGTTTTGCCGTTTCGACGAACTGAGCATCCCCGATTACAGCACCTTATGCCGCTACCGCAACTGGCTGGCGCAAGACAATACCCTGTCCGAACTGCTCAAACTGATTAACTGCCAACTGACCGAAAAAGGTTTAAAATAGAGAAAGCATCCGCTGCCGTCGTTGACGCCACCATTATTCAGACTGCCGG
>ADBE01000055.1 GCA_000176735.1 Neisseria polysaccharea ATCC 43768
TTGCCTGTGCAGATTATTTGCGATGGGATACAGGCTGCTTTCGGTTTTCAGGCCGTCTGAAACGGCGGCGGCACTTTGTTCCCTCTCCTGTGGGAGAGGGCTAGGGAGAGGGTTTGTTGCGGATGCGGAAAATTCGGTTTGGTCGGTAATCGCATCGCCTTCTCCTTCGGAGGCGGGAGCAGCTTGCTGTTGGCTCGGAGATTGCAGCCCACCCAGTTTGAACCCGTATGCCAACGGCGCGACCGTAATCATCAGCGGCTCGTGCGCCGATAAAAAGCCCTGCCAGTCGGACACAGGTTTGGCTTTCAAGCCGTTTTGCTGCAAGAAGCCGAGCATGGTTTCGCGCCGTCCCAGACTTTCAGCGCACAGCAGAATCCGTCCTTCAAACGCCGTCTGAAAGTCCTTCAATGCCTGCAAAGGCTCGTCGGATTGGCGGTTGACGGCAAGGTCGGGCAGGGTGTGTTCCTTGCCGGAAACATCGGGCAGCACCTGTCCGTAGTTTTTCAGACGGCCTGCGAATACATCGGCAGAGAGATACAAATGCTGTGGAAGCAAAGGCGGATAGGTTTCGTCGCCCTGCGCCATGGCGTAACGCGATTTGACGTCGCTCCAAAAACGGTTTGCCTCGGCATGAACATCACCCAAAGAAACAAACAGCGCATCTTCGCCGATATAGTCAAACAGCGTTTCCAGCTCGTTTTCAAAAAACAGCGGCAGGTAGTATTCCACGCCCGCGCCGAAGTGGCCGTTGCTGACGGCTTTGTATACAGCGGCATCGTTCGGATTGCCATCGACTTCCTCGCGGAAGCGGCTGCGGAAGATTTTTTGCGCCTCGCTGTCGGTGGGGAACTCGTGCGCCGGCAGCAGTCGGATTTCGGAAACGGGGGAGATAGTGCGCTGCGTTTCCGTATTAAAGGTTTTGATGCTGTCGATTTCATCGTCGAACAAATCGATGCGGTAAGGCATTTCGCTGCCCATCGGGAACAAATCGACAATCCCGCCGCGCACGGCAAACTCGCCTGCCGCGACAACATGGGAAACATGGTTATAACCTGCATCCACCAAATCACTTTTCAGACGGCCTATATCCAAAGTCTGCCCCGTTTTCAGCCAAAACGTGCGCCCCGCCAAAAACGGCACGGGCGGCAGCTTCTGCATCGCCGTGGCAACCGGCACAAACAACACGTCCGCCGCGCCGCTCTTAATCTGCCACAACGCCGAGAGCCGCTCCGACACCAAATCCTGATGCGGCGAAAAACGCTCGTAAGGCAGCGTTTCCCAGTCCGGCAGGAACACCGCCGTATCGTGCGGACGGAAAAACCGCCATGCCGTCTGAAGGCGCAACGCCTGTTCCGCATCTTGGGTCAGCACGACCTTGAGCCGCTTATGCGGCAGATAACGCGCCAAAGCCAGCGGCAGCGAGCCTTGAGACAGATTAAGCCAACGGGATTTTTCACGGGGTTTGGGGATGGGGTAGGTCATGGCGCGGAAATATTTCAGATACGAAGGCAAACGGCGATTTTAACACGATGGCGATAATCTGATGCCGTCTGAAAGATTGATTAGCATGAAAACAGTGAAGCGGATTGTTAGCTGTCATACTTTGTGGTAAATTTTAGAAACTAAACTCTAAATTATGGGCGGCGGTTTGATAAAACTGCCCGTTAATAGAAATTAACCGGAAAATATGATGACACACACTGAATCAAGCGCGCAGCCGTCAACCATGGACACGGCTGCTTTTTTAAAGCACATCGAATCCGCATTCCGCGGCATTTTTTCAGACGGCATCAACCTCATGCAATACCTGCCCGAAGACAAATGGCTTGCCTTGAAGCAGGCGGGTTTGCTGTTGCCCTTTCTCGACAAAAAACATGGCGGCCGCAAGGGCAGCCAGTTTGAAATTCAGGAAGTATTGCGGATTGCGGGGCATTACGGCGTGCCCGTTACCCTGCGTACAGGCATCGAGGGCGCGCTGGTGTTGCAGCCCCTGCAAGAATTCGGCGACGAAGCGCAAGTCGCGCAAGGTTTGGACATGGTTTTCAAAGGCGAGGGTGGCGGTTTGGGCATTACTGAACCCGAAACCTCCGGCGCGGCGATTGCCCGAGAAATGCAGTCCTACTACGAATATACCGGCGAACAAACCATTTACGTCAACGCCGCGAAATATTGGCAGGGCAACTCGCAAAGCGACTTCCTCCTTGTTGCCGCCAAAGAGCGCAAAAACGGCAAACTCGCCAAAGTCATTGACCTGCTGCTCGTCCCCAAAACATATATCCGCTGCGAAACCCTCGCATCTGAAGGCTTGTGCGCCGTCCGTTATGCCGTCAACCGCATTGATGCCGAAATGCCCGCAGCCGCCGTGATGAAACTCTCCCGGGGCGACGCTGCCGGTTTGCGCGCGTTCCAAAACATCTTTATCCGCAGCCGCCTGCAACTGATCGGCATGACGCACGGCATCATGGAATACATCCTTGAAAACCTGAACCGATACGTCTGCAACGACATCAAATTCGTCGATTACGAACGCTGCGAAATCCAACGCCGCTATCAGGTTTCCGAGATTCTTTACCGCTACGTCTGCCATTCCGTTTCGCCCGTTGCACCAGTCGCCCATCAATTAATGGAGGCAAACATCGTCAAAACCCTCGCCACGGAATACACTTACGCCGCCGCGCAAATGTTGCAAAAACTCTTGGGCGCGAAGGGTTTTGAACGCGGACACACCGCCAGCAATATCGCTATCGACATCCGTCCCTTCACGATTTTTGAAGGTCCGAACGATATGCTTTATGCCGAAATTTACGACCAGTTCGTCCGCGCTACCGCCGAAGAAAAAGAAGCAGGCATTAAGTTGGACAAAAACCAAACCCTGCTCGACCGCCTGCAAACCGATGCCCGCTTTGCCGCCGTTGCCCGCGACTACACTTTGCCCGAAGACATCCGCAGCTTCCTGCAGGAACACACCCTGACCGACGCCTGCGCCCTGCAAAAAGTCTTCATCGGCAAAATCATCGCCCGACTCTTTGTCTTCGTACAGGCGGAACACGAAGACACCGCAGCCTTCCTGCTGAACGACATCCGCAAAGACATATTGGACTGCCGATATTGCGGATAGCGGGCAAATACGGCGGCAGGCAATGCCGTCTGAAAGGGGAAGTGCCTTCAGACGGCATTTTCGGCGGCGGCATACGGATTTCGGGCGGTGCAAGAGGCAACGTGCGGCATTCCGCAAAGCCGCCGATTGCGGCGGATGCCGCATTTCGCGCGCCCCCTTGTGCCGCTTTCCCACTTACCCTATTTGTTCGGAACATATTTATGAAAAAGAGAAAAATACTGCCGCTGGCAATTTGTTTGGCGGCTTTGTCTGCCTGTACGGCGATGGAGGCACGCCCGCCCCGGTCAGATGAAGCCCAAGCCCCCCGCGCGGATGAAATGAAAAAAGAAAGCCGCCCCGCGTTTGACGCGGCAGCCGTACCGGTATCAGACAGCGGGTTTGCTGCCAATGCAAATGTCCGCCGTTTTGTGGACGATGAAGTCGGGAAAGGGGATTTTTCCCGGGCGGAATGGCAGGATTTTTTTGACAAAGCGGCTTACAAGGCGGACATCGTCAAGATTATGCACCGACCCTCCACATCGCGTCCGTGGTATGTGTTCCGCACGGGAAATTCGGGCGAGGCGAAATTTCGCGGCGCGCGCCGGTTTTATGCGGAAAACCGCGCGGTTATCGATGATGTGGCGCAAAAATACGGCGTGCCTGCCGAGCTTATCGTGGCGGTTATAGGGATTGAAACGAATTACGGCAAAAATACGGGCAGTTTCCGTGTGGCGGACGCATTGGCGACTTTAGGCTTCGATTACCCCCGCCGCGCCGGGTTCTTCCAAAAAGAATTGGTCGAGCTTTTAAAGCTGGCAAAAGAAGAGGGCGGCGATGTTTTCGCCTTTAAAGGCAGCTATGCGGGCGCAATGGGGATGCCGCAATTTATGCCTTCGAGCTACCGGAAATGGGCGGTAGATTATGACGGGGACGGACATCGGGACATATGGGGCAACATCGGCGATGTCGCGGCATCGGTTGCCAATTATATGAAACAGCACGGTTGGCGCACGGGCGGGAAAATACTGGTGTCTGCAACATTGGCGCCGGGTGCGGATGTTCAGGCAATCATTGGCGAAAAAACCGCCCTGACGCGGACGGTGGCGGATTTGAAGGCGTACGGCATCATCCCCGGCGAAGAGCTTGCAGATGATGAAAAGGCGGTTTTGTTCCAGCTGGAAACCGCACCCGGCGTGTTTGAATATTATTTGGGCTTGAACAATTTTTATACGGTATGGCAGTACAACCACAGCCGGATGTATGTAACGGCGGTCAGGGACATTGCCAATTCGCTTGGCGGTTCGGGATTGTAATGTTTTTTAAAATGCCGTCTGAACCACGTTTCGGTTCAGACGGCATTTTTGCATCCTTTTATGGGGATTTTCCGCATCAGGGCGGTATTCGGGGCGAAGCCCGCTTCAGACGGCATTGCCGGTTAAGGCTTGTCCGAAGGAGGGTGTCCCTGTCCTTTGGCGGGCGGGAGGAAAAGTATGCAGGGATTGCTTTTAATCTGATTCCAAAAACTTTTGATCAGGTTGCGGATGCTGCCGATTTTCGTGCCGCGCGAGCGCAGAGCGACGAAGAGGGCGAGGCTGAAGCTGACGCATAGGTTGACCAGGCCGATGGCGAGGACGCTGAAAATGCCGAGTACGAACGTGCCCAAGCCGACGTTGCCGCTGACGGCGGCATAGCCGAGGTTGGCGGAGGAAAAGGCGACGTGGCGGATGTCCAGCGGCAGCCCGAGGAGGTGTCCGAAATAGCCGGTCATACCCAAGAGCATCCCGAAAATGAAGTTGCCGACCAGCGAGCCGTAGTGTTTGTGGATGTAGGCGGCGAGGACGCGGCGGGACCCGGGGCGCATGATTTTACGCAGCAAGGGGTTGAAGGGCAGGCGTTGGCGCAGGTTGAGGTAGTCGGCGCGGTTGTCGAAAAAACCTGCGATGATGCCGGAGCAGAACAGCCACAGACCTGCAATGGCGGCATACCACAGCGTCGGGTAAGCGATGATGTCTATGGATTTGAACTGGTAGGCGGCGGTGTGGGCATCGAGTATGGGCAGCCGGTACAGATGGGCATAGCCGAACGATATGGCGCACGCCAAAAGGATGGCGATGGAAACGTTGCCGAAAACGGCGACGCTTTGGGAACGGCATACGTCGATGAGGAGCTTGGCGAGTTTGTTGTCCACCGCTTTGCCGCCTTCGTTGAGATCGACCTGTTCGGCAAAGCTGGCGGCAGTCATCGCGGGCTGCTTGGTGGCGACGGTGCAGTGCAGCATATGGATGATCATAAAGCCGATGCCGTAGTTGAACCCAGCCGACAAGGAAGTGAGGAAGGGGCTGAGGCCGAGTGAGCCGATGCGGATTTTGAGCAGCGCCATTAGGGCGATGATGATGCCGCCGCCTGCCGCCGAGTAGAACATTTTGAAATATTCTTTGCGGTTGCGGGTGATGTAGTGTTCGCCGTGGTGGCTTTTGTTTTCGGTAATGCTGCGGGCGAGCATACGGATGCTGCTGCGGCGCAGGTGGCGGGTGCTGTATTGTTCGACCGCCGCGTAGATGAGGGAGTTCATCAGCGCGATGGTCAGGCGGTTGCTGTTGCCGGCACCGGTTTGGATGTCGGTGAGCAGCTTCAGACGGCCTACGGTCTGCCGGAGCCGTTCGAGCAGGTGGGCGACTTTGACCGACGAACCGGAGCCGGCGCCCGTCCCTTTGCGGCGCAAATAGTCAATCTGGCTGAAACATTGGTCGAACATCACTTCGAGGTGGGCGGTGTCGTAAGGCGTGGTGCCGTTGCGGTAGTGTTCGACCAGTTTGGCGGTTTCGCGTTGGAGGGCGACGAAGGAAGAATCGGCTTCCAGCAGGCGCGGGGCGATGCGGATGAGGTCGGGTTCGATGGCTTCGGATGCCGTCCAGACAGACAGCATTTCGATGGCGCGCAAACGCGCATCGGCAAGGCGGATGCCCGCCGTCTGCAATTTGGACGGTTCGGCGTGGCTCCGGATGAGTTCGTATAAAACCAGCCATTGGCGGATATTGAGCGTTTGCAGCCATTTGTCGTCGTTTTCGGAATGGAAAAGATAAAGGAAGACTTCGCCCAAGTTGGCAAAATCTTTATATGACGGGCTGAAGCGTTCGTAGATGCGTATGCCCATTTCCCGGGCAAAGCTGTGGCGCGAGAAGATGCCGAGTTTGATAAGTGCCGGATAAATGTGTATTTGCGCGAGCCAGATGTAAAAACACCGGCTGAAGCGGGACAGCAATTCCCTATCTTGTTTGAATGTGTCGATAATCAGGTCGAAACGCTCCCCCGCACATTTTTTGCCGCCACGGCGCAAAAATTTAATCAGTGCGTTGAGGACGTTGACAAAATCGGTATGTCCCAAGCTTTCCGAAAGCAGGGGGCGCAGGTTTTGAGGGGTAATTTTCTTCATATCAGCCATTGTACCGCATCGGCAATCCGGCGTTAAACGCCCCGATGGCGGGGAGGGCGCGCCTGCGGAAGGCGGCGCATTTTCCGCCGGTTTGAAATCAAACTATATTAATGATATAATAAATATCGATAAATCAATCTGATAGAATAATCCGTATTGATTTTTAATTTTTTCGATTATAACAATTTCGGCCGGTTTGTGCATTTCGTCATCCGGAAGCCGGTATTTTACCGGCAGGTTTTGACCGCTTTGCCCGATGACCGGGTTTGTCTGTTTTTAACAAAGGAGTGAGAAGGTTTGTCCCTGTCTGAATTTATAGAACGCCGAACGTCATTTAATCCGATGGTTATTTTGACGACTTTGTTTTTTGTGTGTGTTTTGGTGGTATTGGTTTTAACCGTGCCGGATCAGGCGCAGATGTGGCTCGATCGGGCAAAAGAAGTCATTTTTACCGAGTTCAGCTGGTTTTATGTTTTAACGTTTTCCATTTTTCTGGGTTTCCTGCTGATACTCTCGGTCAGCAGTTTGGGAAACATCAGGCTCGGACGGGATGAAGATGTGCCGGAATTCGGCTTCCTGTCGTGGCTGGCGATGCTGTTTGCGGCCGGGATGGGCGTGGGTCTGATGTTTTTCGGCGTGGCAGAGCCGTTGATGCATTATTTTTCGGACATTACGGCCGGCACGCCGGAACACAGGCAGCAGCAGGCATTGCTGCACACGGTGTTCCATTGGGGCGTTCACGCTTGGTCGGTGTACGGTACGATTGCATTGGCTTTGGCTTATTTCGGTTTCCGCTACAAGCTGCCGCTTGCCCTGCGTTCTTGTTTTTACCCCCTGTTGAAAGAAAAAATTTCCGGAAGGTTCGGCGATGCCATTGATATTATGGCGTTGCTTGCTACTTTTTTCGGCATCATCACCACATTGGGGTTCGGGGCTTCGCAACTGGGCGCCGGATTGCAGGAAATGGGCTGGATTGCCGAAAACAGCTTCAGCGTGCAGGTTTTGATTATCGCCGCCGTCATGTCCCTCGCCGTCGTTTCGGCAATATCCGGCGTGGGGAAGGGCGTGAAGGTGTTGAGCGAGTTGAACCTGAGCCTTGCGTTTTTGCTGCTGTTTTTTGTTTTGGCGGCGGGTCCCACTGTTTACCTGTTGTCGGCATTCGGCGACAACATAGGGAACTACCTCGGAAATCTGGTGCGCCTCAGTTTTAAAACTTATGCGTACGAACGGGAACACAAGCCGTGGTTTGAATCTTGGACGGTGCTTTATTGGGCGTGGTGGTGTTCTTGGGCGCCGTTTGTGGGTTTGTTTATCGCGCGCATTTCAAAGGGGCGCACCATCCGCGAGTTTGTCTTCGGGGTTTTGCTCATCCCCGGCCTGTTCGGCGTTTTGTGGTTTACCGTCTTCGGCAATACGGCGATTTGGCTGAATGACGGGGTTGCGGGGGGAATGCTCGAAAAGATGACCTCCTCTCCGGAAACGCTGCTTTTTAAATTCTTTAATTACCTCCCCCTGCCCGAATTGACGAGCATCGTCAGCCTGCTGGTCATTTCCCTGTTTTTTGTAACTTCTGCCGATTCCGGGATTTATGTCCTGAACAATATTACCTCTCGGGACAAAGGCTTGAGCGCGCCACGGTGGCAGGCGGTTATGTGGGGCGTGCTGATGTCTGCCGTTGCCGTTTTGCTGATGCGCTCGGGCGGACTCGGCAACCTGCAGTCTATGACCCTGATTGTTTCCCTGCCGTTTGCCCTGCTGATGCTGATAATGTGTTTCAGCCTGTGGAAAGGCTTGAGTGCGGATAAGAAATATTTTGAGACCCGGGTTAACCCTACCAGTGTATTTTGGACGGGCGGCAAGTGGAAAGAACGGCTGGTGCAGATAATGAGCCAGACGCAGGAGCAGGATATTTTAAAATTCCTCAAACATACCGCATCGCCCGCTATGCACGAGTTGCAACGGGAGCTTTCGGAAGAATACGGCTTGAGCGTCCGGGTCGATAAGATGTTTCATCAGGACGAGCCCGCAATCGAGTTCGTCATTCGGAAAGAGACGATGCGCGATTTTATGTACGGGATTAAGTCTGTCGGGCAGGATGTATCCGAACAGTTGATTAACGACGACAACCTGCCGCATATCCGGCACCAGACAACTTACAAACCCTACGCTTATTTTTTCGACGGGCGCGTCGGGTACGATGTGCAGTATATGAACAAGGACGAGCTGATTGCCGACATTTTGAAAAACTACGAACGTTATTTGATGTTGTTGGATGATGTCGGTCAGGAACTGATGGCGCACGAGCAGGTGGAATTGGCAGAGTAAGTGCATTCCCTCCGGCGTTTGCCAAAAAAAATGCGGTGAATCAGATTCACCGCATTTTTTTTTGCCGGACGGGGCTTCAGACGGCACGGCGTTCATTTGTTTCCTTCAAACTGCTCCTTCAACACCCGTTTCAATACCTTGCCCGTAGCGTTGCGCGGCAGCCCGTCTTTAAAGTGGATTTGTTTGGGGATTTTGAAATTTGCCAGCACGGTACGCAGGTGGCGGCGGATTTCGTCCTCGCCCAAATCCATACCTTCCTTTAATTGGACGAAGGCGACGATTTCCTCGTCGGCATAACAGTCTTTCACGCCGATGACGGCGGCGGCTTCGACGGCATCGAGTTTGTAGATTTCTTCTTCAATCTCGCGCGGATAGACATTTTGACCTTTGGAAATAATCAAATCTTTTTTGCGGTCGACGATAAAGATAAAGCCGTCCTCGTCTATGGTAACGAAATCGCCCGTTTTCAACCAGCCGTTGACGATGGTTTCATCGGTGGCGGCAGGCATATTGAGGTAGCCCTGCATCACCGAACCGCCCCTGACGATCAGTTCGCCCACTTCGCCGCGCGGCACTTCGACCAATTCTTCATCGACGGCTTTGACTTCCAAACCGGGCAGGGGGATGCCGACGCTGCGGGCTTTTTGCCGTTCGGGCGTATTGACGGCGACAACGGGCGAGGCTTCGCTTAGTCCGTAGCCTTCCAGCAATTTGGCGCGGGGGAACTTGGCTTTGAAATCGAGGATGGTTTGTTCCGCCAAAGGCGCACCGCCGCTGATAAACAGGCGGATGCGGTTGAACCATCTGAAATACCAAGGGATTTTTGCCTTGCTCATCGCGGTGTAAATCGCGGGTACGCCCAAAAACACGGTCGCGCGTTTGAGCAGGGCCTGTTTCAAAACGTTGGAAAACGGAAAAACGGATTTGACCAAAATAATCGAACACGCCATATAAATCGGCAGCAGCACCATAGCCGTCAGCGTGAAGCTGTGGAACATCGGCAGGAAAACGATAAAGCGGTCGCGTTTGGAAATTTTAAAGATGCGTTCGATGCCGTTCAGGTTGGCGAACAGGTTGGCGTAACTGATTAGCGCGCCTTTGGGATGCCCCGTCGTGCCGGAGGTGTAGATGATGTGTGCCAAATCATTTATCCGGGGTTGGCGGCCCAAGTCGGGTTTTTCGGGGAAGCGGCGCACGTCTTCAAAAAAGGCATCGCCTTCCGCCGTTTCGCCGGCCGGCAGGCTTTGGCCCGTCCAAATGATTTTTTCGACGGGCGTTTGCGCCTTCAAGCCCGCCAATTCTTTTGACAGGCCGGCCGAGGCGAACATAAACCGCGCCTTGCAATCGTTCAAAATATATGCGTATTCGCTGTTTTTCAAAAATGTGTTCATCGGTACGGCAACCGCGCCGATGGCGGAGACGGCGAAATAGGCAGTAATAAATTCCGTGGAATTGGAAACCGCCAGCGCGACCGTGTCGCCGAACTTCACGCCGATATTTTGCAGATACGCCGCAACGGCTTCGGCTTCCTGCTTGAGCGCGCGGTAGGCGGTTTTTTCCTTGCCGTCGAACACTGCCGTGCCGTTGCCGTTTTTGCGGCAGGCGGCGGTCAGCATTTCGTAGAAATTGGCATAAGTCCGGTTCATGAAACTTCCTTTATGGTTGCGGACGGCGAACGCCCTCATTTGAAAACAATATGCCGTCTGAAAACGGAAGGCGGCAGTTTATCATCTTTGCCTTCAGACGGCATATCGAACGCCGCCTTTGCGCCGTATGCCGGTTGCGGACGAATCCGCCTTGCCCGGGCAAACCGTGCGCGGGGCGGCTATGCCGTCTGAAAGCCTTTTTGTTTACCGTTTCGGGGCGGAGCGGACGAGTTCTTCGAGGCTGTCGGCGAGCATTTCCGCCGCTCGCCGGTAGCCTTTGGCGGAGAAGTGTACGCCGTCTTTGGCGGCCCATCCTTGGTTGAGCCAGTTTTTCATACTGCAAACGCCGCCCATCGCGTTTTGCCAAGACCAGAACATCGTCTGCCCCTGACGGGCGACGCGCCAAACTTTTGGAAGTCCGCTTCGCC
>ADBE01000054.1 GCA_000176735.1 Neisseria polysaccharea ATCC 43768
TAAAGGGGACTCTTTGGGAAAGAAAAACCAAAAGCAACAAAGACTAGAAAGGAACAGAAAATCTCCAGAAACAATGACTTTACTGGTAATACAATGGCACTACATTCATATCTATCAATAATAGATACTGCTGTGTAAGTGGACTAAATGTTCCAATCAAAAGACATAGGGTATCAGAATGGATAAGAAAACAAGATCTATCTATATGCTGCCCACAGCAGACTCATTTTAGACCTAAAGACACCTGCAGATTGAAAATGAGGGGATGAAGAACCATTTATCATACTAAAGAACATCAAAAGAAAGCCAGAGTCGCCATACTTAAGCTAGATTTTAAACCAAAGACTATAACAAGAGATGAAAAAAGGGCACTATATCATAATAAAGGGGGTCTATTCAACAGATCTATTATAAATATTTATGCCCCCAACTTGAAAGTACCCAAATACATAAATCAGTTAATAACAAACATAAACTCATTGATAACAATACAATAATAGTAACG
>ADBE01000053.1 GCA_000176735.1 Neisseria polysaccharea ATCC 43768
TATTTTTTTATATCAACGCGGCACGGCTTGCGGCGGAATAATGCGGCGGGCTGACGTTTTTTGTCAGTTGTAACAATTTTTGTCAGTTTCGGGCTGACGTTTTTTGTCAGATTTTGTCAGATTGGGTTTTTTGGATTTTTTTTGGGGGGGTGTGAGGCAGGGTGGGGTTGGTGTGATGACGAAATATAAGTTTCCCGTCATTCCCACGAAAGTGGGAATCTAGAAACTCAAAGCTGCAAGAATTTATCAGAAATGACTGAAACTCAACGGACCCGGATTCCCGCTTTCGCGGGAATGACGCGGAAAAGTTGCTGTGATTTCGGATAAATTTTCGCAACGCTTAATTTCCGTTTTACCCGATAAATGCCCGCAATCTCAAATCCCGTCATTCCCGCAAAAACAAAAAATCAAAAACAGAAATCCCGTCATTCCCGCGCAGGCGGGAATCCAGAGCTGTCGGTGCGGAAACTTATCGGATAAAACGGTTTCTTTAGATTTTACGTTCTAGATTCCCACTTTCGTGGGAATGACGGGATATTTTGCGTTTAATAAAAAACGCCCGCTGAAACGGCGGGGCGGGATGGGGGAATGCCGTCTGAAGCGGTCAAACGATGTTTCAGACGGCATTTTTATGCCCAGTTATTTCCGGTAGCGGACGGCGCGGGACAGGATTTCTTCAATTTCCATCCACATGGGTTGTTCCTTTCAAATTACAGCAAACTGGGCTGGCCGAGTGCGGGATCGGTCGCACGGGCGGCTTGGGCATCTTCGACAGTCAGTCCAAGGGCTTTGGCCACGCCTTCACCGTATGCCGGATCGCAACGGTAGCAGTTGCGGATATGGCGGTATTTGATGAAGTCGGGCGCATCGCCCATGGCTGCGGCGGTGTTGCCGAACAAAGCCTGTTTCTGCGTATCGTTCATCAGATTGAACAAGGCGCGCGGTTGGCTGAAGTAGTCGTCATCGTCTTGGCGGTAGTCCCAGTGTGCCGCGTCGCCGTTGATTTTCAAAGGCGGTTCGGCGAAGTCGGGTTGTTGCTGCCATTGACCGAAGCTGTTGGGTTCGTAGTGCGGCAGGCTGCCGTAGTTGCCGTCGGCGCGGCCTTGTCCGTCGCGCTGGTTGCTGTGAACAGGGCAACGCGGACGGTTGACGGGGATTTGGCGGAAGTTCACGCCCAAACGGTAGCGTTGCGCGTCGGCGTAATTGAACAAACGGGCTTGCAGCATTTTATCGGGGCTGGCGCCGATACCGGGCACAAGGTTGCTCGGTGCGAAGGCGGATTGTTCCACATCGGCGAAGAAGTTTTCGGGATTGCGGTTCAACTCGAATTCGCCCACTTCAATCAGCGGATAGTCTTTTTTCGGCCAAACTTTGGTCAAGTCAAACGGATGATACGGTACTTTTTCCGCGTCTGCTTCAGGCATGACTTGGATGTACATCGTCCATTTCGGGAAGTCGCCGCGCTCGATGGCTTCGTACAGGTCGCGCTGGTGGCTTTCGCGGTCATCGGCGATGATTTTTGCGGCTTCTTCGTTGGTTAGGTTTTTAATGCCTTGTTGGGTGCGGAAGTGGAATTTCACCCAAAAACGCTCGCCTGCTTCGTTCCAGAAGCTGTAGGTATGCGAACCGAAGCCGTGCATATGGCGGTAGCCGGCGGGGATGCCGCGGTCGCTCATCACGATGGTAACTTGGTGCAGTGCTTCGGGCAGCAGCGTCCAGAAGTCCCAGTTGTTTGTGGCAGAGCGCATATTGGTGCGCGGATCGCGTTTGACGGCTTTGTTCAGGTCAGGGAACTTACGCGGATCGCGCAGGAAGAACACGGGCGTGTTGTTGCCGACCACATCCCAGTTGCCTTCTTCGGTATAGAATTTCAAGGCAAAGCCGCGGATGTCGCGTTCCGCATCGGCTGCGCCGCGTTCGCCTGCCACAGTGGTGAAACGGGCGAACATCTCGGTTTTTTTGCCGACTTCGCTGAAGATTTTGGCGCGGGTGTATTTGGTGATGTCGTGCGTTACGGTAAACGTGCCGAACGCGCCCGAACCTTTGGCGTGCATACGGCGTTCGGGGATGACTTCGCGCACGAAGTCGGCGAGTTTTTCATTCAGCCACAAATCTTGCGCCAGCAGGGGGCCGCGCGGACCGGCGGTCAGGCTGTTTTGATTGTCGGCAACGGGCGCGCCGTTGTTCATAGTCAGATGGGTGACGGGGCATTTGGAGGTAGTCATCGCTCTTGTTCCTTTTCTCAGGTTGGTCAAATGGGGGTAAACGGCTTACAGTACGATTTGGCGGAAAGCGTATTCGTAACCGGTTTCTTGATTGCAATAAATTTCTTGAATCGACATTTTGTTTTCCTTTTGCAAAAACTATGGATGCGACTATACGCCAAGATTTTCGCTATTAAAACTATGAAATCGATTTAATATTGTTATAAGCAATCGGTTTTTGATTTTCGTTTGTTTTTTGTTATCGGCACGAATCAAAATCCCTACATAAAACCATTTATAATAATGTTTCCCGGCATCATCTGCCGCCGACAGGCCAAAAGAATAATTCTCTCGCATTATCATGACGTTACTCGGAATAAAGCTCAAACAGACCCAGCAGCTCAACCAGCGGCTGCAACAATCTTTGCGCGTATTGCAGATGTCGGGTATCGAACTTGAACGCGAGGTCGAAAACTGGCTGTCGGATAATCCCCTGCTCGAACGCAAAGACACGGATGAATTTTCCGATGCCGAATTCAGCCATTACACCGCGCCCGCGCGCCAAATCGGCGGAGACGAAGGCGAAGATATGCTGTCCAACATCGCCGGCGAGCAGGATTTCAAGCAATACCTGCACGCGCAAGTGTGCGAACACCCGCTTTCCGACCAAGAAGCCGCCTGTGTCCACATCCTTATCGATTTCCTTGACGAGCAGGGTTATCTGACCGACAGCATCGAAGACATTCTCGACCATACGCCCTTGGAGTGGATGTTGGATGAAGCAATGCTGCAACACGCGCTGACCGCATTGAAAAAATTCGACCCGGCAGGCGTGGCCGCCGCCGATTTGACCGAATCGCTGATACTGCAGATAGAAAGATTGGGCGAATGTGCTGCCAAACCCTCCGCCCTGCATATCGTCCGAAACGCCCTCGACAGCATTGACGGCAACCGCAGCCAAACCCTCGCGCGAATAAAAAAACACCTGCCCCAAACCGACAGCGGCACACTCGAAGCCGCACTCGACCTCATTGCTTCGCTCAATCCCTTTCCCGCCGCCGGTTTTGCCTCGTCCACGCCCACGCCGTATATCCGCCCGGATGTCTGGATTGAGGAAAGTAAGGACGGCTGGACGGTCAGTTTCAACGAAGACTCCCTGCCTCCTCTGCAAATGAACAGCGAATATTGCGAACTGATGCCGTCTGAAGGCCTCTCACCCGAATGGAAGGAAAAAATCAGCGAAGCCAGACAACGTATCGATTCGCTCGAATTGAGAAAGGCAACCGTCGTTCTCCTTGCCGAATACATCGTTAAACATCAGGCAGACTTTTTCACTTTTGGCGAAATCGGACTCGTCCCCCTGCTGATGAAAGATGCCGCCGCCGAATTGGGTGTGGCAGAAAGTACCGTTTCACGAGCCGCCAACCAAAAATATTTGTCTTGCCCGCGCGGAGTGTTTGCGCTACGCTATTTCTTCACGCAGGCAGTTCAAATGGAAGAAGGTAAAGAAGCCGTCAGCCAACACGCCGTTAAAGCCGCACTCTCCCAGCTTGTCGGCAGCGAAGACAAACGCAAGCCCTATTCTGACGAGGCACTCGCCAACCTGCTGGCTTTCCGCGGCATGGAGGTTTCCCGCCGCACAGTCGCCAAATACAGAGAATCCCTTGAGATTCCGGCAGCACACAAACGCAAAACCGCAGAATAATTTTTCAACACAATGCTACAACCCGTTTTTCCGTTCCGTCGCCGACGGACAGAACCCACCGAAGGAGCTGTATCATGAATCTGAAAATCACCGGTCTGCATTTCGACATCACCGAAGCCATCAAAAACCACGTTTCCAAGAAACTGGAACGCATCAACCGCCACGCTTCGGACATCATTTCTCTAACTGTAACGCTGTCTGTGGAAAAAGCCGGCCATAAGGTCGAGGCAGACGTACACCTTGCCGGTAAAGACCTGCACGTCGAGTCCGACGGTCAGGACATGTATGCCGCCATCGACACCCTGACAGACAAACTTGACCGCGCCGTATTGAAACACAAAGAAAAAATCGGCGAAGTCCGCCATTGACCGAAAGTCCGTAACGGCAAAATGCCGTCTGAAACAGATTTCCGTTTCAGACGGCATTTTGTTGCCCGATATATCGGGGCGCAAAACCGTCCTCCGATATAGTGGATTAAATTTAAACCAGTACGGCGTTGCCTCGCCTTGCCGTACTATTTGTACTGTCTGCGGCTTCGTCGCCTTGTCCTGATTTTTGTTAATCCACTATATAGGCACAATCCCCAAAGAAATACGAAAAGGATACTAATTATGATATTTGGATGTAAGAAATTTTTTGCTATTGAAGTAACCAAGCTACCAATAAAATCCTATTATTCCACAATACCATTGAGAATTTGGATAAATTCTATACCGCTAGGAACATTTAATGATGAGACCTATATTCCCGTATTTATAGCCCGCCTTGAGCGATGTTTATCGAATCAAATTAGATTACCGGAAGATATTATTAATTCCAATACCAATAGGAAATTTTATTATCTAATCAATGATGAGACCACTAGTGAATATATTGTAGGGCTTGGGGATTCATTTGATGATTATCAAATGTATTATTTTAATAATAAAAATCGTGTTTCATTTTTATGGAAATTACGTGAAAATACATTTTCAAATTATAGCTATGAATACGATTCCAACGATTTATTTGAGTTTGAATTAGAGAAGAAGATAATTGAAAATAGTATACTAATTTTTAAGGAAGCTATCGATAATAATATTAAATATAATATTGTGAAAATAAATAAATGATTTTTAATAATTTTTTAATATAGACTAAGACATCGGTGTTTGAATGTTTCAACACACAGGACGACACATAAAGCACCGCCCTATGTGCCGTCCTGATTTGGAAGGGCTTACACCCCCCCAAATAAAGTCTGATCCTACCGCCCTAAAGGGCGGGGTTTCAACCGAAAAGGAAACACGATAAACAAACGGAACGCAAATCCGCATCCCGTTCCATTTACTTCCAAGCCCCTGCAACGGCTTGCGCTTCCTTCAGACGGCATATCGTGCCGACATCCAGCCACAAGCCCGTATGCTTCTGTCCGCTCACGCGGTTTTGCCGCATTTCGTTCCGCAATACGGGCGCAAGTTTCGCCACACTGCCCGCTTCGATTCCGTCAAACATTTCAGGACGGTAAATACCCACGCCGCTAAATGTCAATCCGTTGCCGCCGGATACTTCCGACTGTACGCTTCCGTCCGGCAGCAGGGAAAAATCGCCGTCGGGGTTGTGCGGCGGATTGTCCGCCAGCCACAGATGGGCGGAAATATGTTCCGGCAGGGACGATGCCGTCTGAAACGCGGCGGTAAAATCGATGTCGGTCAGCACATCGCCATTGACCACCAAAAACGGGGCATCGCCCAACAGCGGCAATGCCTGCGCGATACCGCCTGCGGTTTCTAAGCCACCTTCAGGTTCGGGCGAATAGGCGATGTTCACACCATATGACGAGCCGTCTCCCAAAGCATCTTCTATCTGCCGACCCAGCCAAGCGTGGTTGATGACGATTTCGGTAAACCCTGCCTGCTTCAGACGGCATAGGTGCCAACCGATTAGAGGCTTACCCGCCACATCGAGCAGCGGCTTCGGAGTGGTATCGGTCAAAGGACGCATACGCTCGCCGCGTCCTGCCGCCAGTATCATCGCTTTCATATATATCTGTCCGAATATCAGTTTAAAGATCTAAACTGCCGTCTGAAATACAGCAGCGCGGGACGTTTGCCCACGCAATTTTTAATTTCGTCGAGCCTGACGTAAAACACAAAATGTGTGCCGATTTCATGTTTGCCGACAATATGCCCGTGCAGGTGCGCCAACGCGCCCTCTATTTCAAGTTGTCCCGTTTTGCCGCGATGCCAGATGTGGTAGGCAAACCGCTCTTCGGGCGACAGGCCGGTCAGCCCGGCAAAATGTTCGGCAACATCCTGATGTTCGTCCGCCAGCGTATTGATGCAGAGGCTGCCGTTTTCCGACAGGATCGGAATGATTCGCGCGCCCCGGTTGATGCACAGCATCACGGTCGGCGGCTCGTCGGTAACCGGCGCAACCGCCGTCATTGTAATGCCGTAACGCCCTGCCGCACCGTCTGTCGTGATGACATGAACGCCTGCCGCACAGGATGCCATCGCATCGCGGAACGAAGTTTGAAAAGTTTTCTGCAAATCCGCCATTTTTCCCCTTTAAACTGTCCCCTATATAAGAATGCTGCACACAAGGCATCCCCTATGTGCAGCAATCCTGATTCGGAATCCCGCCGTGCGGGCGTTTCCGCACGTTGCGGCGTATTACGAGTTCAACGCATCCTCGATTTTGGCAAGTTCTGCCAACAGGTCTTTAAGCAGCAGCATTTTCTCGCGGCCCAGCACTTCCTCGATAGCATCGTAACGCTCGTCCACTTCTTCGCCGATTTCCTCATACAGTTTCTCGCCCTCGTCAGTCAGCTTCAGAAAAACGCGGCGTTGGTCGTTGGAAGGTTTCAGGCGGACGACCAACCCCGCTTTTTCAAGGCGGGTCAGGATACCGGTCAGGCTGGGACGCAAAATGCACGCCTGATTCGCCAAATCTTGAAAGTCCAGCGTGCCGTTTTCCGCCAAAAGACGGATAATCCGCCATTGCTGATCGGTAATATTCGCCTGATTCAGAATAGGCCTGAATTGGGTCATCAGGGCTTCCCTTGCCTGTATCAGACCGATATTGATAGACGCATGTTTTGATTGGGTAGGCATTGTTTAAGTCTCCAAGTTATCGAAAATCAAACTTTCAAACCGTCGGGAAAGCCTGTGGGCGTAATTTTTGATGCAACCGTTATATAACAAAACGAACATATAGCAACAATACTCTATAAACCGCATCGGACGACTGGGTATAAAAGACTTTAATTCCGATAATCCTATCTAAAAATATTTTAATAGTTATATCTTAATCTATTTTTCCCACAATCACAACAAGGGATTACATCGGCAGGCGCGCCGGCTCTTTCCCAAAAAACAAAAGCCGCCGCATCCGCCGCGCAAAGCATATGCCGTTTGATTTTCTACACAGCGGAAAGTTTAACAAGAACAAAGGTTAACCGAAAAAATCCGCCTGAAAAATTCGTGCGCGCAAGCCCCAATAACTGCTGATTCCCGTCGTATAATGGACCATTTTCCCATTTTTGACCAAAACGACGGCAGGCGTTGCGACAATCCGCCAAGACCTTGCCAAACCCCCGTCCTCATCGTTGACAGTCGGAAAGCCCAAGCCCCGCTTTACCATATACGCCGCCACTTCGGACGCACTGCCGGAACGTACCGCCACGCCGACGACCGGCACGCCGTCCGCCGCCAAATCATCGATTATCGGCGACTGATAACGGCACACGCCGCACCAGCTCCCCCAAAAATACACCAAAACCGCCTTATCCCGGCTAAACTGTCCCAAAGTCAGCCGCTGCCCCGACAGCAGGGTCAAAGGCCGCCCTGCCGCACCGGCCGGCTCTTCGGGCTTGCGTACCCAATCCAAAAACAGCGACACCAATAAAAATACCAATGCCGTCTGAACGGCAAATTTGATGCCCGAAAGCAGTTTCTTTTTCATACACCCCCAAACGGTACGCCCGCGCAACCGGCAGGCAAACAAAAAAGCCAAGTCTTAAAACTTGGCTTCCGGTTATCTGGTGGGTCGTGAGCGATTCGAACGCTCGACCAACGGATTAAAAGTCCGCTGCTCTACCGGCTGAGCTAACGACCCGATAAGCTGTGCATTATACAGCACCATCCTGCCTCGTCAAGCAAATTTTACAGGCTTAATTGCAGACCACTGTTTGCACGGGATATTTTGGCAACGGATTTTCACAATCCGCCGCATACCGTGTAAAAGTTCGCACAAGGAAAAGCAAACCGCCCGAAATCAATGTACACTTTCCGCCCGTTTCCCAAACTGCACACAGAAACACACATTATGAACATACAAAACATCCGCACCCTCCTCGACACCGTCGCCGTTCCGAATACGGCACGCACACTCGGCAGCGAAAAGGCCGTCCGCTCGGTCGAACAGCGTTCAGACGGCATCCATATCGCCCTGCATTTCGGCTTCCCTGTCGCGCACATTGCCTCAGAAACCGCCGACCGCATACAGGAAACCCTGATGCCCGAAACAGGCGACACACACATCCATCTGTCCATAGACACCGAAATCGGCACACACAAAGTCCAGCCCGGCGTTACCACCATCAAAGGCGTGAAAAACATCATCGCCGTCGCATCGGGAAAAGGCGGCGTGGGCAAATCGACAACCACCGCCAACCTTGCCGCCGCAATGGCGCGGATGGGCGCGCGCGTCGGCGTACTCGATGCCGACCTTTACGGCCCGAGCCAGCCCACGATGCTGGGCGTACACGACCGCAAACCCGATCAAAAAAACCAAAAACTCATTCCCGTCGAATCTTCAGACGGCATACAGGTCATGTCCATCGGCTTTCTCGTCGATACCGACCAAGCCGTCGTCTGGCGCGGGCCGATGGTCAGCCAAGCCTTGCAGCAGCTGATGTTCCAAAGCGAGTGGGACGAAGTGGACTATCTTTTCATCGACCTACCCCCCGGCACGGGCGACATCCAACTCACGCTGTCCCAACGCATCCCCGTAACCGGTTCCGTCATCGTAACCACGCCGCAGGACATCGCGCTGATAGACGCACGCAAAGCCGTGGATATGTTCCGCAAGGTCAACATTCCGATTTTAGGCGTATTGGAAAATATGTCCGTCCACATCTGCACCAACTGCGGACACAGCGAAGCCCTGTTCGGCACGGACGGCGGCAAAGACTTGGCGGCACGCCTCAACGTCCCCCTGCTCGGACAGCTTCCCCTAAGCCTGCCCGTGCGCGAAGCAATGGATGGTGGCACGACGGCACAACTGTTCGACAAGCACCCCGCCATCGCCCGAATCTACACCGATGCCGCATTCCAAATCGCCCTGGGCATTGCCGACAAAGGCAAAGACTTCAGCAGCCGCTTCCCCAAAATCGTCGTCGAATAAAGCCCCGCCCCCGAAACCGCAATGCCGTCTGAAACCCCGCGCCTGCCGACATACCGTCATTCCCGCGCAACGAGCCGTGTAGGGTGAGATGTAGGGTGAGATGTAGGGTGGGCTGTAGGGTGGGCTTCAGCCCACCGATTCCACCGATTCCACCAATTCCAACGATTCCGTCAAATCCCACCAATTTCACCGTATCAAAGGTTTTCGGCGAACCGGCGGACGTGGTTGGAATTGACGGAATAGGCGGGATTCGGCAGTTTCGGTTTTTGGCGGAAATGGTTGGATTTGACGGAATCGTTGGAATTGTTGAAATTGGCGGAGTTGGTTGGAATCGGTTGGATTGGTGGATGTAGTGGGCTGAAGCCCACCCTACAGCCCGCTTTGCACCTACAACCCACTTTGCACCCGCTGAAAGAAATATGCCGTCATTCCCGCGCAGGCGGGAATCCAGACCTGTCGGCACGGAAACTTATCGGATAAAACGGTTTCTCGAGATTTTACGTTCTGGATTCCCACTGTCGTGGGAATGACGATTCGGGTATTTTTATAGCAAGCCGTAGGGTAGGATGTAGGTTGCGCCGTAGGGTGGGCTTCAGCCCACCAATTTAACCGCATCAAAGTTTTTTGGGGAATAGGCGTGATTCGGCGAATCGGCAGACGTGGTTGGATTTGGATTTGACGGAATCGGCGTGATTGGTAACATTGGTGGAATCGGTGGGCTGAAGCCCACCCTACGGTGCAACCTACATCCCACCCTGCAACCCGCCTGCGCCCATCCTACGCATCCGCCATACAGTCCTGTTCCGGAGCGCGCGGATAAGGCGCGATGCCGCCGGAGGGCATCATATTCTTGGAATAGCGCATTAAAAAGAGTATGATAATGGAAACACAAAAGATTCCGGCAATGCCCGTGCGCCGTTCCCGTCCGCCATTACGGACGCGCGAGGCGGACGCGTAAGGCGGTTTGCGGGGCGGGATGTAGGGTAGGTTGTGGCGGGATGTAGGGTGGGCTTCAGCCCACCAACTCCACCAATCCCACCGATTCCGCCAGCAGCCTGCCGACAAAACCCTGCAACCGTTTCGGAACACCGCAACCCTACCTCCGTCATTCCCGCGTAGGCGGGAATCCAGGTCTGTCGGTGCGGAAACTTATCGGATAAAACGGTTTCTTGAGATTTTACGTTCTAGATTCCCACTTTCGTGGGAATGACGATTCGGGTATTTTTAGTAGGAAGCCGTAGGGTGGGATTGGTGAATTTTGTGGAATCGGCGTGATTGATGGATTTGGTAACATTGGTAGATTTTGTGGGATTGGCGGGATTGGTGG
>ADBE01000052.1 GCA_000176735.1 Neisseria polysaccharea ATCC 43768
TGAAGAGACTGTCATTTCCCCACTGATTCTTTTAACTTTTTATTTGAATACAGTTGACACACAATGTTATATTACTTTCAGGTGCACAACATAATGATTCAATTTCTCTATAAGTTATACTATGTACCCCACAAGCGTAGCTACCATCTATCACCATACGACACTATTATAAAATCATTGACTTTTATACCTGGGATGCAGGGCTGGTTCAACATCCGCAAAACAATCAATGTAATTCATCACATCAATAAAAGAAAGGACAAGGGCCACATGATCCTCTCAATAGATACAAAGAAAGTATTTGACAAAATACAGCATCCTTTCTTAATAAAAACCTTCAAGAAAGTAGGGATAGAAGGAGCATACCTCAAGATCATAAAAGCCATGTATGAAAGACCCAACACTAATACCATCCTCAATGAGGAAAAACTGAGAGCTTTCCCCCTAAAGTCAGGAACAAGACAGGGATGTCTACTCTCAACACTGTTATTCAACATAATATTAGAAGT
>ADBE01000051.1 GCA_000176735.1 Neisseria polysaccharea ATCC 43768
ATTTGGGTCTTCTCCCTTTTCTTTTTTGAGAAGCCTGGCCAGAGGTTTATCAATTTTGTTTAATTTTTCAAAAAACCAACTCTTGGTTTCATTGATCTGCTCTACAGTTTTTTTAGATTCTATATTGTTTATTTCTGCTCTGATCTTTATTATTTCTCTTCCTCTGCTGGGTTTGGGCTGCCTTTGCTGTTCTGCTTCTATTTCCTTTAGGCGTGCTGTTAGATTTTGTATTTGGGATTTTTCTTGTTTCTTGAGATAGGCCTGGATTGCAATGTATTTTCCTCTCAGGACTGCCTTCGCTGCATCCCAAAGCATTTGGATTGTTGTATTTTCATTTTCGTTTGTTTCCATATATTTTTAATTTCTTCTCTAATTGCCTGGTTGACCCACTCATTCGTTAGTAGGGTGTTCTTTAACCTCCATGCCTTTGGAGGTTTTCCAGACTTTTTCCTGTGGTTGATTTCAAGCTTCATAGCATTGTGGTCTGAAAGTATGCATGGTATAATTTCAATTCTTGTAAACTTATGAAGGGCTGTTTTGTGACCCAGTATATGATCTATCTTGGAGAATGTTCCATGTGCACTCGAGAAGAAAGTATATTCTGTTGCTTTGGGATGCAGGTTCTAAATATATCTGTCAAGTCCATCTGATCCAATGTCTCATTCAGGGCCCTTGTTTCTATATTGACCGTGTGTCTAGATGATCTGTCCATTTCTGTAAGTGGGGTGTTAAAGTCCCCTGCAATTACCACATTCTTATCAATAAGGCTGCTTATGTTTGTGAGTAATTGTTTTATATACCTGGGGGCGTCCC
>ADBE01000050.1 GCA_000176735.1 Neisseria polysaccharea ATCC 43768
AATTTTCTGAAAAATTTGTTTTGAATTGGTATTCTTTCTTAAATATTTAGTGGAAAACACCAATGAAGCTGTCTGGGCCTGTAATTTTCTTTATAGGGAGATTTTTAACTACAAATTCAATTATTTAAGTTGACACAAAGTTATTCAGGTAACTATTTCTTCTTGAGTTTTGTTAGTTTGTGTCTTTCAGAGAATGAGAATATTTAATCTAAATTGCAAATTTATTGGCATAAAGTTATATTTCTACTATCTGTAAACTCTCTACCGATGTTACCTTTCTCATTCTTGATATCGGTAATTTATGCCATCTCTGATCAGCATAGCTAGAGATTTATCACTTTTTTTTTTAATCTCAAAAAAACAGGTTTGGGTGTAATTGATTTTCTCTCTTGTTTTTCTGTTTTCTAGATCATTTATTTCCACTCTGATCTTTAGTATTTCTTTTCTTCTTCTTACTTAATATATAATTTGCTCTTGTTCTTTCTAGGTTCTTAAGGTGGAAGCTGAGGTCACTGATTTAAGAGCTATCTTCTTATCTCAAAGAGGCATTTAGTGCT
>ADBE01000049.1 GCA_000176735.1 Neisseria polysaccharea ATCC 43768
GGGCCCGTCCCATCGACTCAGCTCCGGGAAGCACACTCGTGCGGAGGGCCTCTTTCAACTGACACCCCATTTCCCTAAGCACCAACTGTCTGCTGAGAAGTCCGGCGGGGCGACGAGGCGAGATCCGTGCCCTCAAGGCTGTGCAGCCAACAGGGGGCAGTGTCCAGACGTCGACCACCTTCTCCTTCCCCTAAAGTTACCAGGGTTAGAAATGCTTGCGGGGCCTCACCAGGATGCGCCCCATGTGCGTCGCCCAGATGCAAGGCTGTGCAGTAACCGACATCACCTGACCTCAGTGGACTCCGGGAAGTCAGAAGTGTGGGAGTAGGAGTACCTATCCTGGGCGTTAGACTGTCCTCAGCTCATCTGGAGAAACCACACTATGGTGATTCCACCTGTCCCACGGACGGACACCTCGTTTCACACAGTCAAGGGGGTGGGAAAACCTCGGCGGGGCCATACGACGACGGTACCGGACGCAAAACTCGCTCCTAAGCCACTATGGCAATCCTTCCCCGAGAACCCATGTTGCTTCCCTCGTGTCAGCAGTGTCTGCAGCGGCCCCCGAGACGGAGCTGTCAGGCCAGTGGCGTCT
>ADBE01000048.1 GCA_000176735.1 Neisseria polysaccharea ATCC 43768
TCTTGATACGAGTACAAATAAAAATCGCCGTCTAGAAATATTTCAGACGCATTTTTATTTTCATCATAACGAATTTGTTATATCATAAAAAGGCTAAATACAAAGAACCCTCACTCGGCTCCTACGCCCTGCTCGATGCCTATGTCAGCCATACACAAAAACACGGCAGATACAGCACAGAATGGTTCTTGGACGGTCGAAACCTGACCAACCGTACCGCGCGCGCAAAACTCCATACTCAAATACATTGCGCCGCTGCCCGGACGTTCTATCCGCGCCAGTGTGAAAATTTCGCTATAAACATCAAATACCGCCTGTAAACGAAATGCCGTCTGAACATTCTTCAGACAGCATTGATTTATTTCAAACGCCGATACAGCGTTCAATCTGCCACTTTTTTCAATTCCGCACGCATAGCATCAATTACCGCCTTGTAATCCGGTTTGCCGAAAATTGCCGAACCTGCCACAAAGGTATCCGCGCCGGCTCGGGCAACGGCGGCGATATTGTCGGTTTTGATGCCGCCGTCCACTTCAATGGCAATACGTCTGCCGCTTTTCTCTTCATAGCAGTCAAGCATGGCGCGAACCTGTCTGATTTTTTCCAAAGTGTGCGGAATGAAGCTCTGACCGCCGAACCCGGGGTTGACCGACATCAGCAAAACCATATCCAGCCTGTCCAATACGTTTTCCAACAGATATACGGGCGTTGCCGGATTCAACACCAGCCCCGCCTGACAGCCCATGTCCCGAATCAGGCTCAAGCTGCGGTCAATATGGCGGCTCGCTTCGGGATGGAACGTGATGATTGATGCTCCTGCTTTGGCAAACGACTGAATCAGGTCGTCAACGGGTTCGACCATCAGATGCACATCAATCGGCACGCTTGCATAAGGCTTCAACGCCGCGCAAACCATAGGCCCGAAAGTCAGATTCGGCACATAATGGTTGTCCATCACGTCAAAATGGATCAGATCTGCACCTGCCGCAATGACGCTTTCCACCTCTTCGCCAAGCCGTGCAAAATCTGCCGATAAAATGCTGGGTGCGATACGGTAAGTAGTCATGTTTTTTTCCTTCAATATCCTTTTATAGTGGATTAACAAAAATCAGGACAAGGCGACGAAGCCGCAGACAGTACAGATAGTACGGAACCGATTCACTTGGTGCTTCAGCACCTTAGAGAATCGTTCTCTTTGAGCTAAGGCGAGGCAACGCTGTACTGGTTTTTGTTAATCCACTATACGTTCCGATTCCGCCGTTATGTCTGCCTGCCGGACATACGTACGCATTATTAACAAAAGTTAACCGCGATAATACCATCTTTCACACGTCAATCTAGTATATTTCCTAAAATTTCCAACAAGAGGAAAAGCCGTGCCACTGCCTGCTCCCTGCCGTTTTGCCAAACCTGCCGCCTCTTTTTTAAGTATGGCTTTGCTTTCCTGCCAGCTTTCCCACGCCGCCACGGCTTATATCCCCCCGAACGATTTTCAACCGAACTGCGACATACGCCGGCTCGGGCTGACACAGGGTCAGCACAATGAGCTGCGTAAAATCCGCACCGCCTTCAAAATGGCGGGCGACAGGGCGCGTTTGAAGGTTATGCATTCCGAACACAGCCGCCGCCGCTCTGTCGTCGAAATCATTTCCTCGGATGTTTTTAATCGGAACGAGGCGCGCGATTATGTCGAAAGCCGCTACCACTCCAGCATGGATTTTGCGGTGGACGAATTGGAAATCCAACACCGCTTCTTCCATATCCTCACACCGCAACAGCAGCAAATGTGGCTTTCTTCCTGTCTCAAATAACTCCTAAAAAACTTACAGCATCCGTTGTTCCGGCAGCCTGCCCGCCCAGTCGCAGGCAAACTGCCAAGCGGAACGTCCCGAGCGGTTGCCCCGCATCTGCGCCCACTGCAACGCCGCCGTCCGAGCTGCTTCGTCATATGACACATCAAAATCTTCCAACCAGCTTTGCACTGCCGACAGATAATCGTTTTGATCGAACGGATAAAAGCTGAGCCACAATCCAAATCGGTCGGACAAAGATACTTTTTCTTCCACCGCTTCTTTCTGATGGATTTCTCCGCGCACGCCTGTCGTACCTGCATTTTCATCCAAATATTCGGGCATCAGGTGCCGTCTGTTGGAAGTCGCGTACACCAGCACGTTGGCGCAACGTTGGGACAGACCGCCATCCAATGCCGTTTTCAATGCCTTATAGGTTTCGTCGCCGCTTTCAAATGACAAATCGTCGCAAAATACAATGAATTTTTCCGAACGTTCCTTCAAAAGCGTCAACAGATACGGCAGGCCGATCAAATCGCTTTTATCGACTTCGATCAGGCGCAATCCCTTATCCGCATATTCGTGCAGCAGGGCTTTGACCAGCGAGGATTTGCCTGTTCCGCGCGCGCCGCTCATCAATACGTTATTCGCGGGTCTGCCGGCTATGAATTGTTCGGTATTACGCACCAGCAATTCGGTTTGCCTGCCAACTCCCGCCAGCCTTGCCAAGGGGAAGGTGTGCGGATCGGGCAAGTGTTCCAAAAAACCTTTTTTGCCCGCACTCTGCCAGCGGAAGGCAAGCGCGTTCCAATCGGTATGCCCAGGTTCGGGCGGAAGCACGGCATCCAAACGCCGCAAAACGGCATAGGCTTTATCGAGAAATTCGTTCAATTCCATCTCTACCTCACTTTGCATATCTTTGCGCCATCAGCCGTTCGACGGTGTCGACGATTGCCTGCGTATTCGGATCGATTTCGATGTTGATCCTGTCGCCGACCTTTCTGCTGCCGAACAGCGTCCGTTCCAAAGTTTCGGGAATCAGATGGACATTGAAACGGCCGTCTTCGACTTTGCCTATGGTCAGGCTGCAACCGTCCAAGCCGACGAACCCTTTAGTCAGGATATAGGGTTTGAGTTCGTGTGGGAGCGCAAACCAAACCGTGCGGTTGAACCCGTCCCGTTCGATTTCGACAATAGGCACGGTTGCCATAATGTGTCCGCTCATGACATGTCCGCCGATTTCGTCTCCGAAACGCGCCGCCCGTTCGATGTTGACGCAATCGCCTTCCTTCAGCAGCCCCAAATTGGTTTTTGCCAAAGTTTCCGCCATTAAATCGAAACTGACGCGGTTTCCTTCGATTTCGGTAATCGTCAGGCAGCAGCCGTTATTGGCGACCGATGCGCCGCGTTGCAGATTGTCCGCCGCCTCTTGCGGAAGCTCGACGACATAAGTGTGAAATGCCTCCGACGGGCGGTGGATTGCCGTCAGTTTTCCCAATCCTTGAACAATGCCTGTAAACATAATCCTGTTTTCCTGTGTCGGTAAAATGGTGCAAATTGTAGCATTTCCCCACGAAAAATGCCGTCTGAAACGCCTTCAGACGGCATTGTGCCTCCGATTCGGGCAAAAACCGCCCGGTACGGCCTGACCTTTCCTTTCCACGCCGGTCGGCGGTCTTGCCCTTATCCCTCCTGCAAATCGGTTTGCGTGTTCAAGTCGGCAAAATGCCCGTCAAACTCGAATCTGACCGGCCGCGCCCTTTGCTGCTGCAACCAGCTTCTTAATGTTTTCATCCCGGAAAACAGATAAGGAATCGCGCTTTGAAGAATCTGCGGACGGATATACATAATGTTGTAGTGCATCGTTACCGGTGTTTCTACATAAAACGCATTGCACAACGGTGTGCGTTTCGACACAGTTTCAAACCTAGCCACCAAATCATCCGGAAGATACGGCATATCGCATGGCACAACCAGAAGCCAGTCGGCCGTTGCCAGCTGTAAATCGTTCGCGGCAGTACACAAAGCCGAAAGCGGGCCGAAATGCTGCCACTGCCGTGCGTCCGGAAAAATATGCGGGCTCCTTCGAGCATACTCTTCCAAATTCCGGTTGGTGCTGATGGCGATATGGCTGACTTGGGGCCTGATTTTGTCGATAACATGGTCAATCAGTGCTTTGCCATCCAAAAGTACGAGCCCTTTGTCTTCTCCCCCCATGCGGCTTGCCTGACCGCCTGCCAATATCAGTGCAAAAGTTTTTACCGCTGGCGTCCTTTTGGAAAAATTGAAGGTTTTCATGATTACAGCTTGTTGTTCCCAATATTTTTAGAATAAATCTGATATAGACATTTAATAAATTCATATTATTTGAATTTTATCATAACCTGATTTAACACTGGAAGCGATGACGATTAAGTTTTTCTTAACCAATTCTTTCTGAGCAGTTGTATCTAATCCGAAAGAATGATATTGTTGACATAATTTTAAAATAATTTTCTCAAAGCATGATACTGTCATCCAGATTTTCAGACGGCATCAGCCTTTCCCTGCGCCTGAAACTTCTGACCGGTTTATGGGTCGGATTGGCGGCATTGTCCGTTGTGTTAACGTTGATGCTCTCTTTACGCTTGGAAAATGCCGCCTCCGTCATTGAAGAAGCCGGAAACTTGAGGATGCAGGCATACCGTCTGGCCTACATGGCCGACGAAGGATCTCCCCGCTCACAAATAGACAATCAGGTTGCCGAATTTGAAAAAAGCCTGAAGCGTATTTCGCAAAGCGATGCAATCCACCCGCTGATTCCTTCGGACACCCCTCTTGCTTATGATTTGATACAATCCATGCTGATTATAGATTGGCAGGCACACATTCTCCCCCCGCTCCAGTCCTATCGGCGACCTACTCAGGTCGATCTCTACCGCTTTGCCGGAAACATCGAACTATTTTTGCAGGCATTGGAAAATGCCAACGAAAAAAACACATGGTGGCTCAGGCGTTTTCAATGGGCAATTATGCTGATGACGCTGGTGTCGTCTGTACTGATGCTGTTTTGGCACCAAATTTGGGTTATCCGGCCGCTGCAGGCGTTAAGGGAAGGTGCGGAACGCATCGGGCGGAGGTGTTTCGATATTCCCGTTCCCGAAGGCGGTACGCCGGAATTCAAACAGGTCGGGCGTTGTTTCAATCAAATGGGCGGCAGGCTGAAAATTTTATATGATGACTTGGAAGGACAGGTCGCCGAGCAGACACGCAGTCTCGAAAAACAAAATCAAAACCTGACCCTGCTATATCAAACTACGCGGGACCTGCACCAATCCTACATACCGCAACAGGCTGCAGAACATTTTCTAAACCGCATCCTGCCCGCCGTGGGAGCCGACTCCGGCAGAGTTTGTTTGGACGGCGGATCCGATGTTTATGTCTCCATTCATCATGCGGATTGCGGCACAGCAGCTTCGGATTTGGGGAAGTACCATGAGGAAACCTTCCCCATCGAGTACCAGAACGAAACATTGGGCAGGCTGTTGCTCAGCTTTCCAAACGGCATTTCTCTTGATGAAGACGACCGCATCCTGCTTCAAACACTAGGCAGGCAATTGGGCGTATCGCTCGCCAGCGCGAAGCAGGAAGAAGAAAAACGCCTGCTTGCGGTATTGCAGGAACGTAACCTGATTGCGCAAGGATTACATGACAGCATCGCACAAGCATTAACGTTCCTGAACCTGCAGGTACAGATGTTGGAAAGTGCCTTTGCCGAAGGAAAAAAAGAAGAAGCTGCGGAAAACATCAGTTTTATCAAAACAGGTGTACAAGAATGTTATGAAGATGTCCGCGAACTACTGCTCAACTTCCGTACCAAAATCAGTAATAAAGAATTTCCCGAAGCCGTTTCCGACCTATTCGCCCGCTTTACACAACAAACCGGGATAACGGTCGAAACCGTTTGGGAAAACGGTCCGTTCCTGCCTCCTCAGGAAGAGCAGCTCCAAATGATTTTTATCCTGCAAGAAAGCCTTTCCAATATCCGAAAACACGCCCGTGCCACACATGTCAAATTCAGACTGATTAAACAGGATGAAAGGTTTACAATGACCATTCAAGACAACGGACAGGGTTTCGACACGGAAAACATTGGAGAGCCTTCGGGCAGCCATGTCGGACTGCATATCATGCAGGAGCGTGCCAAACGTATCCGCGCCGTATTGAAAATCCATTCCCAACCCCAACAAGGAACTACCGTCTCATTGACGGGTGCATCTGAAGAAAGCTTAAAATGACCATTAAAATTATTCTGATAGACGACCATACCCTTTTCCGCAGCGGCATCAAGGCACTTTTGTTGCGCCAACATGATTTTGAGGTCATTGGCGAAGCTTCCGACGGACTTTCCGGCATTAAAATGATCAGCCAGCTTCAACCCGATGTCGTCCTGCTTGACCTTGATATGCCCGGTATGAACGGACGCGAGGCACTCTCCCAAATCATCAGCATCAATCCGCAACAGGCAGTCATCATGCTGACCGTTTCCGAAGACAGCGACGACCTTACCGAATGTATGCGTATCGGCGCACGCGGTTACCTGCTGAAAAGCATCAACGCCGATTTCTTGCTTGAAAGCATACGCAAAGCCGCCGATGGCGATAATGTATTCTCTCCCGAAATGACTGCCAAACTCGTCCGCAGCCTGATTTCCCCCCAACCCGCACAAGGAACTCAGGCACTTTCCTCCCTTACCCCCCGAGAGATGGAAATTCTAGGTTACCTTGCAGCAGGACACAGTAATAAAATCATTGCACGCCACCTCAACCTTGCCGAATCCACCGTCAAAGTCCACGTTCAAAACCTGCTCCGCAAACTCAACCTCAGCAGCCGGGTTCAAGCCGCCGTTTATGCCATCCATCATAATGTCCCCCAGCCTGTATTGGAGTAAGGCAGGTTCAGACGGCATCGAGCAAGGAATAAAAGTAATGCGCCCCTTTGACGGGGTGCATTATATAAGGGACGGCATCCGGTGTGCTGTCCCTTTAAGTACGCCATTACCGCCGTAACCCGGACGGAATGGCTTAGGCGGTTTATTTCCAAGAATATTTCACACCCACGGTGCGTACCAGTTGAAACCTTGCCAATAATCATCGTTGATGTAGGGCATAATCCTCATGCTGCTAAATATCTATCTGAAAAATTGACCGCACTTAAACGTAACATAGAGGGAAAAATGATTGCCGTATGTGGGATGCTCAAAGATAAAGATGCAAATGGGGTATTTGCGCATTTAACGTCTATTATTGATGAATGGCGATGTTGTTTTAGTCTTTGGATCTTTCTACACCGTAGCCGAATTTTGGGCTGTGGTGGAATAAAATTTACCATAAAATAAAGGGCTGACATTTAAAATCAGCCCTTTGTCTTTTTAAAAGGGGATTATCTCCCCAGATTAATGATTACCAATGATAGCCAACACCGACACCCGCTGAATAATCCTTACTGGTATTTGCCGTACCGACAAATTTTACAACAGTTTTCCCATTATCAGACATTCTTGAATAGCTAACTGCCACAGCTGAAGTGCCTGCAGAAAAACCACTACTCGCAGCAAACATTGATTTACCTGGAATAGTCGATTGTGGTAATGCAGCCGCAGCAGCGATTGTTGCACTTAATCCATTTACGCGTTTATCAAGTTTATTAACACGATTTTCAAGATGATGAATGCGTTGGTCCATAATACGGATTTCTTGTGGTTTCATTCCAGTTGGACCTTGAGGACCGATTGGACCTATATCGCCTTTATCACCTTTGTCGCCCTTATCACCTTTGGTGCCTTTATCGCCTTGGATACCTTGAATCCCTTGTTCTCCTTTATCACCTTTAGGACCTGTTTCTCCAGTATCACCTTTATCGCCTTTAGGACCTGTTGCTCCAGTATCACCTTTATCGCCTTTAGGACCTGTTGCTCCAGTATCACCTTTATCGCCTTTAGGACCTGTTGCTCCAGTATCACCTTTATCGCCTTTAGGACCTGTTGCTCCAGTATCACCTTTATCGCCTTTAGGACCAGCAACTCCTGCATCACCCGTTGTATTTTTCGTATTCGAGCCTACAAAAATAAAGACACCTTTAGAATCAGTACGTTTTTCTGCATATAAACCATCCCCAAAATCCATACGTAAGCCATTAACTAAGAGATCTTCTGCAATATTTGCACCAATTGGTGTTGAGGCATTTCCTTTCGCCCCTCCTGTATAGAAAGAAGCGCGAGGAATAAAACTAAAGAGTTGTGAACCATTGATTGCATCGGTACTCTCCGCTGAAATTAAGCCAGGCGCAACGTGTTGGATTCGGCGAGTTTCTGTTGCATTACCTACGCTAAATACACCTACAACATTTGTGCCACCTGCAAAATTAAATGTGTGCCCATCAATTCCCACAGAATTGTAAGTATTATTAGTACCCTTTGAATAATTTGAAGTAGATACTGTGGTTGCATTACTGCCTATTGCCACACTATTTGCAGTGCTTGCATTTGCTTTATAACCTAAAGCCAAAGATCGTTCTTCTAAAGCTTCGCTTTCATTTCCAAGTGCTGCTGCATTGGCTTTCTTGGCTTTAGATTTTTTACCTATAGCAATTGCATTACTGACTTCTAATACATCATTTTCAGAATTGGCTTCTTCACCAATAGAAATATTTTCATTGCCTTTGAGTTTATTACCTGATTTTTTACCAAGTGCAATGTTGCTATTGCCTTCAACATCTTTTCCTGCATTTTCACCGCCAGCAAAGTTGCTATTGCCAGTAACTTTCTGACCCGCAGATTTACCCATAGCAACATTGTTATCACCTGTAACTTCATTTCCGGCTTCATGACCTGCTGCATAGTTACTGCTACCTTTTACTTTTTTACCCGCTTCAGCACCTGCTACAAAGTTATTGCTGCCCGTTACTTTATTGCCGCTTTCATGACCCAAGGATGTATTGAAGTTTCCTGTTACTTCTTTTCCTGATTCTTTACCTAAAACAACGTTACTGTCACCTCTGATCCAACTACCAGAATTGACGCCTGCAGCAAGGTTATCTTGACCAGCAATCCATCTTCCCGCACTATATCCAAAAGCGATATTGTGCTCTGCACCATCTACAGTACCTTTATCTTTTGTCTCAGTTAAATTGCCATCGGCATCATAGATATTTTCCTAATCATGACCGACATAATTCCCTGCATTTTCAGCAAAGGCAAGGTTGAAGTTACCAACCACATTATTTCCAGAGTATTTGCCGAAAGCCATATTATTAGAACCCACGGATTGCCCGTAGACACCAGCCGCATTTTTGTAGCCATCTACTTTTGAACCAGCTCCTAGACCAAATGCTAAGTTATACACGCCTTTTACATTTTGACCAGCATTTTGCCCTAAAGCTATATTACGGCTACCTGATGTATTTTGACCAGCATCTTGACCATAGGCGAAGTTATGATTACCTGTTACATTTGTTCCTGCATGATGACCTAAAGCAAAGTTGTCACTACCCGTTACTCCTTCTCCTGCGTGGAAACCAAAATTGACATTTCGGCTTCCTGAGTTGTTGTATCCAGAACTTCGACCAAAATTGAAGTTATACTCACCAAAAGTGTGGGCATCACTAGAATAAGAATCTTGACCGAAAGAAAAGTTATAGTTGCCTGCCGCTCGGCGAGCTGCACTTTCACCAAAGGCATATACATATTCTCCACCGGCATTCCAGCCTGCCAGTTCCCCAAAGATAAATTTATATTTGCTAGTTCCCCACATGCTGTCACCCGCAGATTTTCCTACGAGTAAAAGATATTTAGCATTGCCCGAAGCATTACCAGCATCATGACCTGTGCTCTCGCCAATAACCAAACTATAGGAGCCGCCAAATAGTGGCTTCCCTGTTGTATTCATAATATTATTGCGGGCGTTTGGGTATAAACTAGGACCATCACCAGCGAAGATATTATTACCATGATTACCACTAGTACTATAGGTAGGTGGTGTTCCTGCAATAACGTCATCAGAAGCCGCCCCTAACGAATAAGTGGACCACAAAGCCAAAGCAATTAGAGAATAAGAAAAAGAAGTTTTTGTATTCATAATAAAAAATCGTAATCTTTTCTGTCACCAAATAACAGGAAAAGAAAAGTACTACATTGAATTTTAGTGAGAGATTGGGATTTTAATTTTTTCGATGTGTAACTATGTTACACATCCCCCTGTAGTACTACAGGGCGTTTACACACCCTGATTATTCTCTTTGTTATTCATTATTTCCAAGAATATTTCACACCCACGGTGCCTTGGTAACCTTTGTGTCTGTTGCTATCGAATGATTTTTCGTAGCGAGCGTCTGCATAAAGGTAAGTGTTTTCACTTAAGGAGAATTGAGAACCTAAGCCTAATTCCCACCAAGTGCGGGCAAACTTCCCAGCTAATTTGTCCGACCCGATTAATGCGTTGCCCCTTGCTTTAAAATCGTGCCAAATATTGCCGGTGAAATAATAGGTGCGCGTGCGTTGCTTATCGTTCGGTTGGTTATGTGCCAAACGGAAACCGACACGGCCGCGCAAACCGTAACCTTTTTGCGAAACGGCACGAGTGCCGTCGTTAAAATCTCCCAAGCGCAAGTATTGCGCAATCAGTTGCGCTTGCGGCTCTAAAATCCAGCTATCCCCGTTGTTGGTTTTGTCTTTACCTAAGGCGTAAGGGCGGCCGGTTTCCACTGAAAGGGCAGCTCCCCAGCCGTGATTTTTCGCACCTGTACCGTCAACCGCCGAATAACGGTTATTTAACCAAGAAAGCTGCCCCACCAAATCAATGTAAGTGCCGTTTTCATGGTAACGCGTATCGGTTACACCAAGATTAAGTGCGGTAGTTTTTACATGGGAAGTTAATTTATCTGCAATCACGATGCCGTTTTTCGCGCGGTATTCATCATAGAATTTGCTGTGAGAACGTAATGCGCCGAAATACAAGCCGGTAAAACGACGAGTAAGTTTGCCCTCATCATCTTGTTTGGTTTTAACATCAAAATCGTGTCCCACTTGGAAGCCGTACATATTGGTTTTGAAACCAAAACGTTCTTTTCCATCGAGTTTGAGGTGTTTTCCGATTACGCGCCCCCAAGATTGTTTTTCCACATCTTGCCAATAACTACCTTGCTTGTCCCAAGAAAGGGTTTGGTTTTCGCCACGGCGTTGGTGAAGCGTATCCAGCATCGCATAGCCTGATTCCAAGTTTTGACGCGGAACGAGCGTATAAGCCGGCGCACTTGGCGTGATGATGGTTTTATCTTGATTCGGCGTGGTTAACGTCCAGAAGTATTCTGTCGCGCCCGCCTCATCTTTGCGTGAAACCAATTGCAATTCCCCTGCACCTGTGGTTTTTGCTGTACCGGTAAAGGTTGAACGTGTATTGTAAGCGTAAGGTTTAGTTGCATCCGTAGAATTTATTTCACCGTTTGCTGTTCCTTTGTCATCGCCTAAAACTTTAATCACAGGGACACTACGTTTGTAGCGATCGGCAAGTTCGCCGATTGAGCCATCAATAACATTTTCAGTACCATCTGTTTTAACGGCTTTAACAGTCGTATTACCAGAGGCAACACCTGTAATCGTTAATAAATCTGATTCTGAATGTGCGCCGGAATAATCGCCCGGGGTATCCCATTTGGTGTTTACTTCTAACACACCATTATTACCAACATAATTCCCTTCAATGGTCAGTTTGTCTGCATAGGATTGATTAGCGAGGGTGATGATACCTCCGTTGGTGAATGTTCCCTTTTCCAATACAGAAGTTGTACCCGATAAAGAAATGCCGGTATTAGATAGGGTCAGCGTGCCGCTTGATAACAACGTAGTCCCTTCGGGCGTTGTTAATGATGTGCCTTTTTCAAGGTTAAACTTTGCCTTTGTCAGTTTTATCGTTCCAATATCCGATGTGTATTCTATTGTCCCGTTCGCAATTTTTAGCACGCCGTCTGTAATAGGGAGTCTTAAATTAAATGGTTTTTCTGTCCCATCAGGCTTGATGAGCGTACCGGCTGCGTTAAATAACAATCCTTCGGGAACGGTAATAGTTCCATCGGTAATTGTTTTACTGATGCTTGAATTGCTGTGATTATGTACCAATTGAATTTTATAGTCGGTGCCTGCCCCAGTTGCATTTTTTGAAGCATCTAGTACCCCACCATTGGCAAGATTCACATCATAAGCGGTCGCACGTTGGACAGCTTCATCGGCTTTCGGTGCTAATTCCCAAGTTGCGTTATGATCAACGACAACATCAAGTTTAGAGATTAAGCCTGATCTTGAATGCTGATGCGTCAAGCCAATCGCTTTTGCTTTATTATCTAGCGTAAAAGTGAGATCTGAGGCTTTGGTTTTTGCTAATTTTGTTTCAGCCAACCAACCTTTGTTTGCCGCCCTTGCTTCAGATTGATCACCTTTTAATAGGAATTTTGCATTTTCAGCAACAAATTCCCCATTGTTAAACCAGCTGGCGACTTTGCTTCCCGCATAAGATACCGCAAGGCTGCTTACATTCTTGGCATCCGCGACAATCAATGAGGCATTTTCAGAAGTGGTTGAAATTTTGGTATTATTTAAGCGCACTTCTTGATCTTTGTTTGGTTCGTTACGGGAAACATTATCACTGACAATCCAGTATGTAACCTTGGTAGAGTAATCTTGCGTATCAAACACAACAGCCGAATTACCTGATGTGATTGTTCCTGTGCTGGTTTCACTATCTGCGATTAAACGGGATTTGGTACCGAACAAACGTACCGTAGCTGAATCTTTTGTTTCTGACGTATCAAGCACCATATTGCCTGTCGAGTTGATTACCGCACCTTTGTAATCATCAGCTTTTGGCGTGTTAGGTAATTCTGGTTTACCAATTTTCAGTGCTGCGGAATGTTTACCATTTGCTTTTACAGTGATATTGCTGTCTTTTAAATTGGCTTCCGCGCCATCACCTGCAATGTAGATACCTACCAAATAATCGCCAATTTTTGCGGTTGATTTATCTTCAACGTCAATGGTTAATAATTTTTCAGAATTTAAAATAGGGGTTGAATGAGCGGGTGATTTTCGATAGATCCTAATCCCTGAAAGTTGATGACCGGTGTTAGCTGTTGCACCGTTATAGCTCATAGAACCAAGAATTGTACCCGGGGTATTATCTACTGTAATTGTTGCATCATCTTTTAATGTTAAAACAGTCTTATTTTTACCACCACCATTATGATCATACCCAACCGCAATGCCATAAGCGGCGTTGGAGTCTGGAGACATACCAAGTTTTCCCTCACTGGCTAAAGTAACAGCAATATTGGTTTTTCCTTGAATTTCTTCGCTGCGATCGCTACGAATGATAATGGCTTTTGGATAAGTATGTATTGAAGGATTTGCAGGCGTAACCGTGATATTTACATCACCGGTAACGGTGTTTGTAGCATCGGTAACTTCGTGGCCAATAGGCGTTTCACCTGAAATTTGTTTATTTTCATTAATACTGGTATATTCAGCTGAAAAAGCTGTTGCGGAAAGAGAAGAAATCAAAATGCTCAAAAGCGTTTTGTGATAGGGAAATGGTTTCATAAGGAGGCCCGTAATTTCAGAACATAAAGATAAGTAAAAATTGATGTCAATTATTTTAATAAGGATGAACTTATTAAGAGTTTACCCCCCCCCCGAATATGGCAAGCAAAAAAATGCTAGCATAATGAAAATGCCGTCTGAAACAGGTTCAGACGGCATTGGCTTTCAGACGGCATTTGATGCTTGGAAGTCAGGCAACTTGGGTTTGATGCTCGTTCCCTTGACGCTCTCGGATACAACCCAAACGGTAAACTGTCTCGCCCTGCCCGCTCAGGAATGACCGAACCGCATCAGCATCTTCGGCAGCGACGATGACGACCATACCGATACCGCAGTTAAAGGTTCGGTACATTTCTTGGGTTTCCACATTACCCGCCTTTTGAAGCCATTGGAAGAGCTTGGGCAATTCCCACGATTCGGCATCGATTTGTGCAACCGTGTTTTCAGGCAATACGCGCGGCACGTTTTCGGTAATGCCGCCGCCGGTAATGTGCGCCATACCTTTAATGGTAAATTTTTCCAAAGCGGCAAGAATCGGTTTCACATACAGACGTGTCGGCGCAATAACAGCCTCACGCAAGGTTTTGCCATTATCAAACTCGGCATCCAAATCGGGATTGTCGCGTTCGATGATTTTACGGATAAGGGAATAGCCGTTTGAATGTGCGCCGTTGGAAGCCAAACCCAATACCACATCGCCCGCGCCGATGCTGCGGCCGGTAATAACATTCTCTTTTTCCACCACGCCGACGGCAAAACCTGCCAAATCGTATTCGCCAACGGGATACATGCCCGGCATTTCGGCAGTTTCCCCGCCAATCAGGGCGCAACCGGATTCTTCGCAACCTTGTGCAATGCCTTTGATGACATCGGTCGCGCGCGGAACATCCAATTTGCCGCAGGCAAAATAATCCAAGAAAAACAAGGGCTCTGCACCTTGAACCAAAATATCGTTGACACTCATTGCAACAAGGTCGATGCCCACCGTATCGTGTTTGTCCCAATCAAAGGCAAGTTTGAGCTTGGTACCCACGCCGTCCGTACCGCTGACCAATACGGGGTTTTGATATTTTTTGCCGATTTCAACCAACGCGCCGAAGCCGCCTAAATCCCCCAATACTTCCGGGCGCATCGTGCGTTTGGCAAAAGGTTTGATGTTTTCGACTAGTTGGTCGCCTGCGTCGATATCGACACCTGCATCGCGGTAACTCAATGAAGTACTCATCATTTTTCCTTGGTAAATGGTGATTGGACGGTAAAATAACGGGGCGTATTCTACCTTATTTCGCGTTTGCCGGTTTGGATTTTTAGACATATTGTAAACAATATTCTTTGTATGACAGATTTTTTGACAAACCGTGCAAGGATGTTGATGCCCCAAGCAAGATCAGGTTCGGTATTTGAAAAATTGTCCGGAAAAACAAGCCCGCCGGATTTTGACGGATTGCCCCATAAAATTAAAAATGCGGCTTTCCCGAAACGGCAACCGTTCCAAGACCGGAAGTACTGGCATCACCTGTCCGCAGATAATCCGGTACAAACTTTTTTATTGTTCATACAACGATTTTATTCAAGAAAATACATGAGCTATCGGACAAACCGTTTCCCGATACCGGCCAATAAAATGCCGTCTGAAATTTTTCAGACGGCATCGCGTATCATTTAAACATTAATCCAGCTTTTTAAAGTGGCGGCGGCGTTCCAATTCGCTCAAGTAACGCTTGCGCAGACGGATGGATTGCGGCGTGATTTCAACGAGCTCGTCATCGTCGATAAACTCGACCGCGCCTTCCAGAGTCAGTTTGATCGGCGTAGTCAGGCGCACCGCTTCGTCGGTACCGCTGGCGCGGATGTTGGTGAGTTTTTTGCCTTTGAGCGGATTGACCACCAAATCGTTGTCGCGGCTGTGGATGCCGATAATCATACCTTCGTAGATTTTGTCGTTGGGCGATACGAACATACGGCCGCGGTCTTCAAGATTCCACAAGGCGTAAGCGACCGCCTCGCCCTGCTCTTGGGACACCAGCACGCCGTTGTGGCGGCCGGGCATATCGGGTTTGACGGGCGCGTAATCGTCGAACACGTGGCTCATCAGCCCGACACCGCGCGTCAGGGTCATGAATTCGCCTTGGAAACCGATCAAGCCGCGCGCTGGAATATGGTATTCGAGGCGGGTGCGTCCGTTGCCGTCGCTTTCCATATTGGTCAGTTCGCCACGGCGGCGGCCGAGTTCTTCCATTACCGCACCTTGGTTGTCGTCGGGTACGTCCACAGTCAGGTTTTCATAAGGTTCGCATTTTTGACCGTCGATGTCGCGGTACACGACGCGCGGTTTGCCGACGGCGAGTTCGTAGCCTTCGCGGCGCATATTTTCCAGCAAAATGGTCAGGTGCAGCTCGCCGCGCCCGGATACGCGGAACACGTCTGCATCGGCGGTGTCTTCCACGCGCAGGGCGACGTTGGTCAGCAATTCTTTTTGCAGGCGGTCGCGGATTTGGCGGCTGGTTACGAATTTGCCTTCCGTACCCGCCAACGGGCTGGTGTTAACCATAAAGTCCATGGTCAGCGTCGGTTCGTCCACGCTCAACATCGGCAGGCCTTTGGGGTTGTCTTTGTCGGTGATGGTTACGCCGATGCCGATGTCTTCAATACCGGAAATAATCACGATGTCGCCGGCTTCGGCTTCTTCAAGCGGCACGCGTTCCAAACCTTTGAAACCCAAAAGCTGGTTGATGCGGCCTTGGGCGATTTGCTGCTCGTGGTTCATCACGGCAACGGTTTGACCGGGTTTGATGCGTCCGTTCAAGATACGACCGATACCGAGGCGGCCGGTGTAGTTGTCGTAGTCGAGTTGGGAAATTTGCAGTTGCAGAGGCTCGTCCGCGCTGCCGCTCGGTGCGGGCGTGTATTTTAGGATGGTGTCGAACAGCGGACGCATGTCGTTGCTCTCATCGGTTTCTTCCAATTTGGCGAAACCGCTCAACCCTGAAGCGTAAACAATCGGGAAATCCAACTGCTCGTCGGTCGCGCCCAAGTTGTCGAAGAGTTCGAAAGTTTGGTCGATGACCCAGCTCGGGCGGGCGGACGGTTTGTCGATTTTATTGATAACGACAATCGGTTTCAGCCCCAAAGCCAAGGCTTTTTTGGTCACGAAACGGGTTTGCGGCATCGGACCTTCCTGTGCGTCCACCAACAAGACGACGCAGTCCACCATCCCCAAAACGCGCTCCACTTCGCCGCCGAAGTCGGCGTGTCCCGGCGTGTCGACGATATTGATGTGGTAGCCTTCGTAATCGATGGCGGTGTTTTTGGCGAGGATGGTGATGCCGCGTTCTTTTTCAAGGTCGTTGCTGTCCATCACGCGCTCGTCAACCTGCTGGTTGGCGCGGAATGTGCCGGATTGGCGCAGCAGTTGGTCGACCAATGTGGTTTTGCCGTGGTCGACGTGGGCGATTATGGCGATGTTGCGGATTTGTTTCATAATTAATGTTTTTCAAAAACTGTAAGAGATAACTGCACATTATACCACTCTTTACCGGACAGTATTTGGGAAATGAAGATGCCGTCTGAAGCCCTTGCCTTTCAGACGGCATCTTCTTACATATAGTGGATTAAATTTAAACCAGTACGGCGTTGCCTCGCCTTGCCGTACTATTTGTACTGTCTGCGGCTTCGTCGCCTTGTCCTGATTTAAATTTAATCCACTATACTTTCAGTTATCCAGTTCAGTTATCCTGTTGCGCAACCACCTTGCCGCCGGGGCGATTTCGCCCGCCAACAGCCCTGCCGCAATGCCTGCCGATTCTTTTATGACATCCGCCGCCGCGCCGTGCAGCCACGCGCCCGCGCAGGCGGCTTCAAAAACCGGCACGCCCTGTGCGAGCAGACTGCCAATGATGCCGCCCAATACGTCGCCACTGCCCGCCGTTGCCAATCCCGCGTTGCCGCTTTCGTTGACATAGATTTCCGTATCGGACGCGGCAACCAATGTTTTGTGCCCCTTTAAAACCACGGTTGCGCCGAAAATTGCCCCTATCTTTCTCACTGCCGCCGTCCGATCCGCCTGAACCTGTGCAACCGTCGTTCCAAGCAGGCGCGCGGCTTCGGCGGGGTGTGGCGTTAAAATCAGGTTTTTACACCCGCGCGCCAGATTTCGGGTTTCGGCATCGGTTGATAATATGTTCAGCGCGTCCGCATCCAAAAGGACGGGCTTGTCCGTGTGTTCCGCCAAAATTCCGGCAAGCGTTCCGACCACCGCCCTACCTGTACCCAATCCGCAACCGACAACCCAGGCGTTTATATCTTGACGTTTGGCCAAACTATCTGCCGTGTCCAACATAATTTCGGGAAAACCGGCAATGACGGCGAAAGGCAGCGTTTCCTGATTGAAACCCGCCCACACTTTGCCGCAGCCGAGATACATTGCCGCCGATGCCGCCAATACGGGCGCGCCGCTCATCCCTGCCGATCCGCCGACTACGGCGAGCGTGCCGAAAGTCCCTTTGTGCGAATCTTCCGCACGGGCTTTGAAAATATGGGGAAAACGCAATGCCGTCTGAAGCATACGGCGGCGGCTTTCGCCTGAAATGCGGAAAACGGGAAACATTATCCCTCCAATCGGTTAAAATAAGGCTTGAAGAAACTGATTTTACCGCCGGAAACCGATTATGAAAAACAAAACCAAAGTCTGGGACTTCCCCACCCGTCTTTTCCACTGGTTGCTTGCCGCGTCCTTGCCCTTTATGTGGTATAGCGCGAAAGCCGGCGGCGATATGCTGCAATGGCACACACGCGTCGGGCTGCTCGTCCTTTTCCTGCTCATATTCCGCATCTGCTGGGGCATTTGGGGCAGCGATACCGCCCGTTTTTCCCATTTCGTCCAAGGTTGGGCAGGCATACGCGGCTATCTGAAAAACGGTATTCCCGAACACGTCCAACCCGGACACAACCCCTTGGGCGCACTGATGGTCGTTGCGCTTTTGGCCGCCGTGTCCTTCCAAGTCGGCACGGGGCTTTTTGCCGCCGATGAAAACACCTTCAGCACCAACGGCTACCTCAACCATTTGGTTTCCGAACATACGGGCAGCCTTATGCGGAAAATCCACCTCAACTTTTTCAAGCTGCTCGCCGTTTTTTCCGCAATCCACATCGCCGCCGTCGCCGCATACCGCGTGTTCAAAAAGAAAAACCTCGTCCTCCCGATGATAACCGGCTTCAAATACATCGAAGGCAAAACCTCAATCCGCTTTGCCGGCAAAACCGCGCTTGCCGCCGCATTATCGGTTGCCGCGCTTGCCGCAGCCGCCATCCTGCTCCTGTCCTGAAACCCAACATCAATGCCGTCTGAAGACCTTTTCTGCCTTTCAGACGGTATTCCGAACATTGCCGCTTCAAAAATACCGTTGCACAGAATATCCCACCATTCCGCAACTTCCACACAATACCGATACTTGGTATAAAATACCCTATTTTTTCCAGCTTTCTAACACAGTACAAAATGCCGTCTGAAACCCTTCGCTTTTCAGACGGCATGAAAACAAGGAAACACACTATGCCAGAATACCGCTCCAAAACCTCCACCCACGGCCGCAATATGGCGGGCGCACGCGCATTGTGGCGCGCCACCGGCGTGATGGAAACCGACTTCGGCAAACCCATCATCGCCGTTGCTAACTCTTTCACCCAATTCGTGCCCGGCCATGTCCACCTGCACAATATGGGCCAACTGGTTGCCCGCGAAATCGAAAAAGCAGGCGCAATCGCCAAAGAATTCAACACCATCGCTATCGACGACGGCATCGCCATGGGACACAGCGGTATGTTGTACTCCCTGCCCAGCCGCGATTTGATTGCCGACTCTATCGAATACATGGTCAACGCCCACTGCGCCGACGCGCTGGTGTGCATTTCCAACTGCGACAAAATCACCCCAGGAATGCTGATTGCCGCGATGCGCCTGAATATCCCCACCATCTTCGTCTCCGGCGGCCCGATGGAAGCAGGTAAAGTTATCGGCGTGGCAAACATCCAACCAGAACGCCGCTTGGACTTGATTGACGCGATGATCGAATCGGCGGACGACAATGTCAGCAACCGGCAAGTCGAAGAAGTCGAACAAAACGCCTGCCCGACCTGCGGCTCGTGTTCGGGTATGTTTACGGCAAACTCAATGAACTGCCTGACCGAAGCACTCGGTCTGTCCCTACCCGGCAACGGTTCGTATTTGGCGACCCACGCCGGCCGCAAAGAATTGTTCCTCGAAGCAGGACGTATGATTGTCGAAATCACCAAACGCTATTACGAGCAAGACGACGAAACCGTACTGCCGCGCAGCATCGCCACCAAAAAAGCATTTGAAAACGCCATGACCATGGACATTGCGATGGGCGGCTCTACCAACACCATTTTGCATTTGCTCGCCGTCGCCAACGAAGCGGGCGTGGATTTCAAAATGGCAGACATCGACCGCTTAAGCCGCGTCGTGCCCTGCATCTGCAAAACCGCGCCCAACAACCACGACTACTATATGGAAGACGTGCACCGAGCCGGCGGCATCTTCGCCATCCTGAAAGAACTGGACAAAGCGGGCAAACTGCACACCGACGTGTACACCATCCACGCGCCGACACTGAAAGATGCGATCGAAAAATGGGACGTGACCAATCCTGAAAACACCCACGCCATCGAACGCTTCAAAGCAGCTCCAGGCGGCGTGCGCACCACCCAAGCGTTCTCGCAAAACCGCATGTGGAAAACCCTCGACCTCGACCGCGAAAAAGGCTGCATCCGCAACGTCGAACACGCCTACTCACAAGACGGCGGTTTGGCGGTCTTGTTCGGCAACATCGCCGAACGCGGCTGCGTGGTAAAAACCGCAGGCGTGGATGAGAGCATCCTCAAATTCACCGGCCGCGCGCGCGTGTTTGAAAGCCAGGAAGCCGCTGTCGAAGGCATTTTGGGCAACCAAATCGTCGCCGGCGACATTGTCATCATCCGCTACGAAGGCCCGAAAGGCGGCCCCGGTATGCAGGAAATGCTGTACCCGACTTCCTACCTGAAATCCAAAGGCTTGGGCAAAGCCTGCGCCTTGTTGACGGACGGACGCTTCTCCGGCGGCACATCAGGTTTGTCCATCGGACACGCCTCGCCCGAAGCGGCGGAAGGCGGCGCAATCGGTTTGGTACATGAAGGCGACACCATCGAAATCGACATCCCCAACCGCAGCATCCGCCTTGCCATTTCCGATGAAGAGCTTGCCGCACGCCGTGCCGAAATGGAAGCGCGCGGCAGCAAAGCGTGGAAGCCGGAAAACCGCGACCGCTACGTCTCCGCCGCATTAAGGGCTTACGGCGCGATGGCGACTTCCGCCGACAAAGGTGCGGTGCGCGACGTATCGCAAATCGAAAGATAAGCCCCAAAACGTGCGGCAAATGCCGTCTGAACAGTAAAGGTCTGATGATGGACAAATTTATCTGGGCGATGGCGGTATTTTCCGCAATTTTGGCCCTCGTTATCGGAAGCGGCTTTACCGCGCTCGAGTATGTGAAAGAGCCGCCGCCCGCCCCTTATGCCGTTTCCACGCCGCAAACCGCCAGGGTAAAGCCCTCGGCGCATCCTGCCGGAACGGAATCCCCCGTGCTGCCGATTGACGGTTCAAACCCCGCGCCCGTTTCAAACAGCGGCGACGCGGACGGACAGGATACGCCTGACGGAAAGGCAGCCGATACCGTTTCCATCATCGGGGTCGGCGACATTATGCTCGGTAGCAATTATCCGGTCGATTACCTGCCCGATACCAATATTCTGAAAAACGTCGAATCCGTCTTGCAAGACGCGGACATTACTGTTGGTAACCTCGAAGGTACGCTGTTTGACGAAGGCGGTACGCCGAAAAAATGTGCAAACCCCAAAATATGCTATGCATTCCGAACGCCCTCCGCATACGGGCAATACCTTGCCGACGCGGGATTCGACTACCTCAACCTCGCCAACAACCACAGCAACGACTTCGGCGCGCAAGGCATCACGGCAACGGCAGGCAACCTTGACGAATTGAACATCAAATATTCGGGTATCGAAAACAGGTTTGAAACCGCCATCCTGAAGAAAAACGGCGTAAGATACGGCTTCGTCTCCTTCGCCCCCAACCTTGCTGCCGTCAAACTGAACGACTATGCCAAAGTTAGAAAACTGATTCGGAAAACCAAACAAAAAGCCGACATCGTCATTGTGATGTTCCACGGCGGCGCGGAAGGGAAACAGGCGGAACATCTGCCGTTCGATACCGAAATCTTCTATGGGGAAAACAGGGGCAACGTCGTCGAGTTTGCACGGCTGGCCGTCGACTCCGGCGCGGATGTCGTATTCGGTCAGGGGCCGCACGTTACACGCGCCGTCGAACTTTACCGCGACCGCTTCATCTCTTACAGCGGCGGCAACTTTGCCACCTACGGCGCAATCAACACCTCCGGCATCAGCGGCATCGCCCCCATTTTCAAAATTATCACCGACAAACAGGGGCGGTTCGTTTCCGGCAACATTATCCCCGTCACTCAAGTCGGCGATAAAATTCCCAAAATCGACCCTGAGAAAACCGTTATCGGGCAGATTATTTATCTGAACCGCAGCGACTTCCCCAACGGGAACGGACTGGATGTCTCGCCCGACGGCAGCATCACGCGCCGGTAAAGAAATATTGGAAATGCCGTCTGAAAGCCTTTTTTCGGGTTTCAGACGGCATCCGCGTTTCAGACGGCATTTTTGCAATCGTCAATAATCCACTTTAATCCCCGAGGCTTTTTCCGCCCCGTCCGCGCCGCCTTCCGGCTCGAACTGCAAGGGATACAGGTTGAGCTTTTCCATCAGGATTCTGTCGCCGTCTTCATCCGGATTGCCCGTGGTCAGCAGCTTGTCGCCGTAAAAAATCGAATTCGCGCCCGCCATAAAGCACATCGCCTGCATTGCTTCCGACATATTGCTGCGCCCTGCCGACAGCCGGACGTAGCTTTGCGGCATCGTAATCCGCGCCACGGCGATGGTGCGGACAAATTCCGTCCAGTCCAAATCTTCGGCATCGGCAAGCGGCGTGCCTTCCACTTTAACCAACTGATTAATCGGCACGCTTTCGGGCTGCGGGTCGAGGTTGGCGAGGCTGGCAATCAGTCCGGCGCGTTCGGCGCGGGTTTCGTTCATCCCGACGATGCCGCCGCAGCAGACTTTCAAACCGGCGTTGCGGACTTTGCCCAAGGTGTCCATTCGGTCTTCGTGTTGGCGGGTGTGGATGATGTCGTTGTAGCGGTCGGGGTCGGTATCGAGGTTGTGGTTGTAATAGTCCAAGCCCGCCTCTTTAAAGTCTTCCGCCATACCTTCTTCGAGCATACCGAAGGTACCGCAGGTTTCCATACCCAAGCCCTTGACGGCTTTGATGATTGCGGAAACCGTCTCCACGTCTTTAGGCTTGGGGCCGCGCCACGCCGCGCCCATACAAAACCGGCTTGCGCCGCGCGATTTGGCGATTTTGGCTTTTTCGACGATTTCATCCACATCCATCATCTGCTCTTTGCCCAGATTGGTGTTATGGTGCGCCGATTGCGGACAGTAGGCGCAATCTTCGGGACAGCCGCCGGTTTTGATGGACAACAGCGTGGAAAGTTGGATTTCGCGCGGGTTGAAATTTTGGCGGTGGACTTCTGCCGCCTGATAGACAAGTTCTAAAAACGGCAGTCCGAAAAGTGCCTCGACATCGCATTTTTTCCAATAGCGCGCGGTGGGATGAGGCTTGCACTCGGTCTTACGGCGCAAGGCGACGGGGGATACGGTCATAATGTGTTCTTTCGTATTTACAGCGGCGCAATGACGCTGACAGGCAAACCGCCGGCGCAATGACAGCGGTTGCGGGTAATCAAATGGCTGAAAACAGCGGCGGCAAGTGTAACGCGTTTGAAAATACGGGGCAAACGGTTTTTCCGCCTTTGTGCCGCGCAGCCGGGCGATGCCGTCTGAAGGGCTTTCAGACGGCATCGCCCGGGCTATCTCAAAGCGTCCAGCAGTTTGGTGTGTATTCCGCCGAAACCGCCATTGCTCATCACCAAAATATGGTCGCCTGCTTCGGCGTTTTTCACGATTTCGGCAACGAAGGCATCGAAATCCTTGCCGACGTGCAGCCTGCCGCCCAAAGGCGCGAGGGCTTCGGCGACGTCCCAGTCCACGCCGCCGGCGTAGCAGAACACTTGGTCGGCATCTTTGAGGCTTGCGGGCAGGGCGGCTTTCATGGTGCCGAGTTTCATGGTGTTGGAACGCGGTTCGAGGACGGCGAGGATGCGGGCGTTTCCGACGCGCTGACGCAGGCCTTCGATGGTGGTTTCGATGGCGGTCGGATGGTGGGCGAAGTCGTCGTAAACAGTGATGCCGTTTGCCGTGCCTTTGATTTCCATGCGGCGTTTGACGTTTTTAAACGCGCCCAAGGCTTCGCAGGCCGTCTGAATGTCGACTCCGGCATGACGCGCGGCGGCGATGACGGCAAGAGCGTTCATGCGGTTGTGTCCACCCATCAAATCCCATGCGACGTGTCCGGCTTTTTTGCCGTCAAGCAACACGTCGAACGAGCCATCGGCATTGACTTCGCCGACCTGCCAGCCGTGTTCGGTGCCAAATTTTTCCACCGGCGTCCAGCAGCCTTTGTCCAAAGTGTCTTGCAGGCTTTGCTGCTGTCCGTTGCAGACGATTAAGCCTTCAGACGGCACGGTGCGCACGAGGTGGTGAAACTGGGTCTGTATCGCGCCCAAGTCGGCAAAGATGTCGGCGTGGTCGAATTCCAGATTGTTCAACACGGCGGTACGCGGGCGGTAATGCACGAATTTGGAGCGTTTGTCGAAAAAGGCGGTGTCGTATTCGTCGGCTTCGATGACGAAAAACGGCGATTTGCTGTTCGGGTCTTGACGCGGCGTTTGCGGCAGGCGGGCGGAAACGCTGAAGTTTTCCGGTACGCCGCCAATGAGAAAGCCCGGCGCGAGTCCGGCATATTCCAAGACCCAGGCGAGCATAGACGCGGTGGTTGTTTTGCCGTGCGTCCCCGCCACGCCGAGCACCCAGTGCCGGTGCAACACGTTTTCAGCCAGCCATTGCGGGCCGGAAATATAAGGCAGCCCTTTGTTCAAAATCGCCTCGACCACATCCATCCCGCGCCTGGCGACATTGCCGATAACGTAAACGTCGGCTTGAAATTCCTCCAACTGCGCCGCATCGAAGCCTTCGTGTACGCCTATGCCCAAGGCTTCAAGCTGGGTGCTCATCGGCGGATACATCTTCGCGTCGCAACCGCTGACTTCAAACCCCGCTTCTTTGGCAATGGCGGCAATCCCGCCCATAAACGTGCCGCCGATACCGATAATATGGATGTGTTTCATCAAAGTTCCCCAATCGTTCAAATTTTGCCGTCCGACAGCGCAAGGGCTGATTCGGCTTCAATCAGTGCGGCTTGATGCCGGCAGCCGAACCGTCTTTCTGTGCATTTCCTTTCGGATTTTGGGCGGCTTCGTTCCTCACCGAATCCAAATGATCGTCAGCCCCTGCGTCTTCCGCCCTGTCTTTCACGGCAGGCCTGACCGAACTGTACACACGATCTCGCCCCAAACCCGCGTTGGTACAATGTTTTCCTGGAGTTTGGCTGTAACTGACCTTACCGTTTTGACGGCATTCATACACTGCCGCAGATGCCGTCTGAACCGCCACAGCCAGCATCAGCCCTGCAATCATTTTAGATGTTTTCATATCAAGACTCCTTCAAAACCATTTCCACCATATCCAAAACAAAGCCGCCACCATGACGGCATTGGACAATATGATGGCTTTCCACTGCCCATCCTTCCGCAATGCCGCCTTCTTGGGCTTCAAAACGCCGCCATAAAAAAACGGCGATAGCAGCATAGAAGCGATACATAAGAAAATCAATACGCCGTAATAAATTTTTTCAGACGGCATTTCTTTTCCTCAATACGCCGCCCGTTGGCGCATCTGTTCAAACAGGCAAACTGTCGCCGCCATCGCGACATTTAAAGACTCGGTTGCATCGTGCATCGGAATCCTGACACACTTGTCCGCCCTGTCTAAAACTGCTTTACCGACACCCGCACCTTCGTTGCCAAACACCCAGGCTGTCGGCTTGCACAAATCTTCGCCATACAGAACCGTCTGCTTTTCCTCACGCAACGCGGTGGCAAACACACGGTCTTCATAGCGCGCCAACCATATTTCCAAATCCGCCTGCGGATAAATGTCCAACAGGAAATGCGCGCCCATACCCGCGCGTAATACCTTGGGCGACCAAACATCCGCTGAACCCCTGCCCAAAACGACCGTACCTACCCCTGCCGCCGCCGCACTCCGTAAGACGGTGCCGACATTGCCGGGGTCTTGCACGCTGTCCAAAACCACACAGTCGCCTTTGTCCGGCAAAGTTCCGCCCAATGGGATATCAATCAGTGCAAGTATATCGTCTGCACAACTCAAGCTGCTGATTTTTTTCAATATGCCGTCTGAAACGGAAAAAATCCTGTCTTCCGGCAAAACCGCCGTCAATTTACGGACTTCTTCAGACGGCATTTTAGCTTCGGGAATATATACCCCGACCGGCTTTCTGCCGGATTGCAGGAAAACCTGAAGCAGGTGGACGCCCTCCAAAACGGTTTGGGCATACTGCCGTCTGAACTTTCCCTGCGACAATAGGCGGTGCAGGTGCCGGATGTGTTCATTATTTGGCGAACTGATTTGCTTCACTTTACAGCCTTTTCAAGAATATATAATCGGACGGTATCCAATCGTCTACTAAGTAACAGCGATTCCGATTACATCAAAATAAAACGGGAAAATCCGGATGTACGGGTAAAATGCCGTCTGAAACCGAATATTGGAAATCCGCACAACAGTTTGCCAACGCCAATGGACGGTTTCCGCTGTCGGCAACGAACGGCCAGATTGGGCGCAGGGCGGGCAAAACCCGCTTTTCCTGAAGGATTTTTTTCACATCCTTATGGATACCGCCGACAGCCAGCCTGTCCGATGCCGCAACCGCCCGCAAGATTCCGTCCTGCTCCAAAAGATGCTCAGGAAGTCCAAACGGATGACGTTTTAAAACAAATCCCTGCCTCGTCAATATTTCCCTTAAATTTCCGCTTATCTGCCTGTCTTTCAAAAACCGCAGTTTATCCGTTTTTTCCAGTTGGAACACAAACAGCCTGCCTGCATAATGATGCAATTCAAAGCCTTGCAAGTTCCAACGTCCGGTTTTTGCTTCCGTCAAAACCCGGGCAATGTCGGCAAGTGCGTTCTGATTCGGCACGGGGATGCCGTTTTCCTTTAGAAAATGCCGCAAAATATGGGTTTTCCGTCGCAGGGAAAAGGTTTGCCAACGCACCGTATCAAAACTGCCTTCCTCACAGACCCAACGGCAGTCCTGACTGATGATTTCGTCCAACAAAGCCAAATCCTCCTGCAAAGCGCGGACATTGTTCAGCACATGCCGCCCGAAATGGGGAATCTGCGCCGAAAGTTCGGGCAAAATACGGTGCCGGAAGCGGTTTCGCAAATAAGCCGTATCGCTATTGCTTTCGTCCTCGATATTCGGCAAACCGTGTTTTTGGGCATAATCCCATATGTCTTGGCGCGAAAAAGGCAGCAAGGGCCGCCAGATGATGCCGTTTTCCCCAAAAGGGCGGACGGCGGGCATAGCCGCCAAAGCGCGCAAACCGCCGCCGCGAGCGACCGCCAGCATAAAGGTTTCGATTTGATCGTCCCTGTGGTGCGCCAACGCCAAAACGTCAAAGCCTTTTTCGGCAAACGCGGCATAACGCTTTTGCCGCGCCGCCGCCTCGATACCCAAACCGTTTTTTTCCACGCAGACCTTAACCGTTTCCAGCTCCACCCCGAGCATATCGCAATAGTTTTGGCAGAAATCCGCCCAAGCGTCGGCACGGGGACTCAAGCCGTGATGGATATGCACGGTCTTGGGAATAAAGCCGCCTTTTTTTCCGGCGCGGACAAGCAGATGCAGCAAAACGACGGAATCCAAGCCGCCGCTTAATGCCACTGCTGTTTTTTTTCCATTCAGACCTTGAGGGAAACAATCCTTCAAGCATTGCTCAAACGCATCTAAAGTCAGCACGCCGCGCCCCGATAAAGAAAAAGCAAGCAGTTTCAGACAAACTGCTTGCTGCTTGTTCTACCTGAATTATTGTTCCGAAAATTTGCCGTAAGCCATAATGCGGTCGAAACGGCGCGAAAGCAAATCGGCAAGCGGGATGCTTTGCGCTTCGTGCAGTTGTTTTTCCAAAACGGCTTTTACGTTTTTCATGGTTTGCCCGAAATCCCGATGCGCGCCGCCCAATGGTTCTTTGATGACGGTATCGACCAAGTCCAGCTTTTGCAGGCGGTCGGCAGTAATGCCCAAAGCCTGAGCCGCATCCGCCGCCTTTTCCGCCGTTTTCCACAAAATAGACGCGCAGCCTTCGGGGGAAATAACGGAATAGGTCGAATATTGCAGCATATTGACGTAATCGCCCACGGCGACCGCCAACGCACCGCCCGAACCGCCTTCGCCGATGACGGTACACAAAACGGGAACGCGCAGGCGTGTCAGTTCGTACAGGTTTTTGCCGATGGCTTCCGACTGCCCGCGTTCTTCCGCGCCGATGCCGGGATACGCGCCCGGTGTATCGATAAAGGTCATGACGGGCAAGCCGAATTTCTCAGCCGTTTTCATCAGGCGCAGGGCTTTGCGGTAGCCCTCGGGGCGCGGCATACCGAAGTTGCGGCGGATTTTTTCTTTGGTGTCGCGCCCTTTCTGATGCCCGACGACCATCACGCTTTGTCCGTTGAAACGTGCCAATCCGCCGACAATCGCATGATCGTCGGCAAAATGGCGGTCGCCGTGCAGCTCTTCAAAATCGGTAAACAGTGCCTCAATGTAATCCAAAGTATAGGGACGCTGCGGATGCCGGGAAACCTGTGAAACCTGGGCGGGCGTAAGTTTGCTGAAAATCGATTTGGTCAGGTCGTTGCTTTTTTTCTGCAAACGGTGTATTTCGTCCGAAATATCGACGGCAGACTCGTCTTGGACGAAACGCAGCTCATCGATTTTGTTGGTCAGTTCGGCTATGGGTTGTTCAAAATCCAAAAAAACAGGTTTCATAGAATGAAGCTCTCATCAACAGATTCTGCCGCTATCATACGCTATTTGTGCATATTCCGCAGTTAATTTATTGTCCAAAACGGCTTTTCCATACCCTCTTTTTGTGTTCGGACAGCATGGAAAACAGTGGATTAGTGCATATATACTAGTTATAAGGCGGCGTATCTTATGCTAAACTCGAAACAAATTCAATTATTTCAAACAAAATCGTATGAAAGACAAGCACGATTCTTCCGCCATGCGGCTGGACAAATGGCTTTGGGCGGCACGTTTTTTCAAGACCCGTTCCCTTGCGCAAAAGCACATCGAACTGGGTAGGGTTCAAGTAAACGGCTCGAAGGTCAAAAACAGTAAAACCATAGACATCGGCGATATTATCGACCTGACGCTTAATTCCCTTCCCTATAAAATCAAGGTTAAAGGTTTGAACCACCAACGTCGCCCGGCATCCGAGGCGCGGCTTCTGTATGAAGAAGACACGAAAACGGCAACATTGAGGGAAGAGCGCAAACAGCTCGACCAATTCAGCCGCATCACTTCCGCCTATCCCGACGGCAGACCGACCAAGCGCGACCGCCGCCAACTGGACAGGCTGAAAAAAGGAGACTGGTAAAACCATTCCCGCTGCAAACAGAAGCACGAACCGCGTACCGCCGTATTTCAGACGGCATTCCCGAAACTTATTCCGCCTCGTCTATCCATGCCTGCTGCACAGCCTCGAGGATGCGCTCGCCGCAACGGGCGGGATCGTCGTCAAATTCGGGCAATGCCATAATCAGGTCGCGCAGTTGGGTAAAGCGCACGGTTTTGGGATCGATGGTTTCGCCGTGCAGGTCGTAGAGTTCTTCGGCGATGCGCCGGGTATCGGTCCATTTCATATAAATTTCCTTTTATCGTCCGGCATTGAAGCCGTGTAGAATATGTTTCGGCAAAACTGCCGCCTTTTGAGGATGGCTGAATGTTTCAACTCGCCGGACAACACATCAAGCACCAGCCTATGTGTCGTCCCAATCTGGGAGGAGCTGCCCCTCCCAAACAAATCTGATTCTACCGCCCTGAAGAGCGGGGCTTCAACCGACAAGGAAGATTGATGAACAATATGTTTGCCGCAAAATTGTCCAAACTGGTTTATACCGCTTCCGACCATCCCGACCCCCTGTCGGAGATGGGGGAGTTTGACCGCCTGATTTTGCTGATACGCAAACTGTATCAAATATTGGACGGGCAGCATATCCTCTCCAGAGTAACGGTTTGCCTTCACTACCGGAGCAGGCGCGGTCTGATTGCCTTGGATAAAGCGGCTGCCGGTTGCGATGCGGCAATGTTGCGCGCCCAACGTTGGCTCATCTACACGCAGATTGCGGAACGCCTTGCCGGGTCGGGCGGCGGTTTCACGGTTACGGCAGAAAGCGTGTCCGCCGCCTGCCCGGAGCTTGAAGGACGCTATCTCGAGCTTGTCCGCTGCGCCGCCGTCTCTTTCGGTTTCGCGCAAGGACAGGAAAATCCAGCAGGCGGGCAGGAAGAAACACAAGCCACCCCGGATGCCGCATCAGGCCGTTCCGGCAGGAAACCGATTAAAATCAATATAGAAGCGAAAGTGGAACGTTATCCGGCATACCGCCCGACCGCCGCCCTGAAAGTAACCCGCCGGCGGTTTTTCCGGCTGCAAAACCGATAAATACCTGTGCATCGCGTCCGAGCAATCCGTCTCGGATGCCGCACTGGATCATTCCGTCAGAAAACCGATAAAAATCAATATAGAATCGAAATTTCCACCTGTACAAACGCCTGTTTTCGGGCGATTGCGCCTTATCCGCGCAACAATGCCGTCTGAAGCGCGCCGGCTTCAGACGGCCTGTTTTCAGTGTTCTTCGCGCGCGTGGTTGATGGTGTATTTGGGGATTTCCACAATCAAATCCTCGCCGGCGACAACCGCCTGACAACTCAGGCGCGAATCGGCTTCCAAACCCCAAGCCTGATCGAGCAGGTCTTCTTCCAATTCGGTCGGCTCTTCCAAACTGTCGAAACCTTTGCGGATGATGACATGGCAGGTGGTGCAGGCGCAGGATTTTTCGCAGGCGTGATCGACTTCGATGTCGTGGTCGAGCAGTACGTCGAGGACGGTTTTACCTTCGGGCGCGTCTTCGATAACCGCGCCTTCGGGGCATAATGTCGTGTGTGGAAGTACGGTGATTTTGGGCATTTTTATTGTCTTTCTGTAAAAAGTGGTTGCGTTCGTTTTTCGGAAAATTGTCTGCCTAATGTCGCGGTTCGAGCAGGTCGGCAACATTTTGCCAGCCCGTCAGGCGGGCAAAATCGAGGGCGGTATAGCCTTCCGATGTCTTTGAGGCAGGATTTGCGCCGTATTCAAGCATGGCTTGAACCATAAGTGCATTTCCTGCGATGGCTTCATGATGAAGCGGCGTATAGCCGTCTTCGTCCTGCTCATGCAGAAAATCCGGATTTTGGGACAACTGTTGCCGAAAATCGTCAATACAGTTCCGGCACATCGGATGCTCTTCCAGATTTTCAGGATGTTCTTTTTCTTCATACACCAGCAATACCTGCCCGGGATCGCCGAAATCGATTCCCCATGCGGCATCGTGTTCTGCACGCTCCTCTTCCGTCATCTGCCCGCGCATTGCCTGTACGGTAAAACCGCCGTAGGGGATGCCGTTGCACACGAACATCCAGTCGCTGATGTCGTCAATCGAAACGCAAACGCTTTCGCCTTGTTCGACATTGGTCAGTCCGCCGGGTTCGTTGTTCAGCACACCGTAAATGTAAAGACCGTCAAAATAAATATCGTCGATCCACATATGTTCGCAAATTTCGCCGTCTTCGCCGTCTTGGAAAAAAGGGACTTTGACCATGGCAAAATCCAGGGCGGGAATAATGCGTCGGCGTTCCCAAAAAAGCTCGCGCCAAAAGTATTTGAATGTTTTACGGGCGCGTTCGCCGGCACGGTTTACCGGTTCGTCTGCCTGTTCTACATAATAAATGACGGAATCGCCCATCATACTGCTCCTCAACGTGTACGGTATCTGTTTGCACCTTAGCGTGGTTTTCTGCCTTCGGCATCCGATTCGGATTTGAAAAATTCCAAATATTCGGAATAGGCTTTTTCCAAATCCGCCCGCGAAAAACAGGTGTAAATATGGATGCCGTCTGCAATTTCGTCGGTCAGCCTCGTGCCGCTTTTGCGGGAATATGCTTCTTTAAAAAGGCGGATTTTCGATTTTCTCGGCTTGTAGGATGCCGCGCCCGCCAAAAGCCGGGGCAGCGCGTAAGGGTATTCTCGGTGTCCGCGCCGTACCAAATCAAGCAGTTGTTTGCGACCGGATCCGACATTCCCTTCCTGCCTGCGTTCGTGAACGCTTTTTTCAAATTCCGATTCCGCCGTTTCGTTTTTCGGGAACATGATTTCGCCGCGAGCCGTTGTTTTCCAAATGGCGCATTCTGCCTTCAAAATTGCTTACGTCCGAAATGCCGATTTTATATACACCTTTGATGACAGTTTTCATCAGGTAGACAATGCCTGCTTTTTCCATTGTTGCTCTTTATTTTTATTTCTGTGAGATGATATTTTTTCAGACGGCCTCTTTATCCAATGCCGTCTGAAACCATTTGCCGTCAAATATTATCAACGCTTTGCCCAGTCAGCGCACGTTGGATGTTGCGGTTCATGCGTTTGGCGGCGAAGTTGTCGGTAATGCTGCCGAGTTTAGCGGCGGCGGCACGGATGTCTTCGGCTTTTCCGTCTTTCAGACGGCCTTGCAAATCGGCGATGCCTTGCCGAATCTGTTGCAATTCTTCGGCTTCCAGCAAATCGCTGTCCAACTCGAGGGCGGCGTTGACGGCATCGGTCAGGCTTTCGGCTTCGACCACGGCTTCGGCGCGGGCGCGTGCCGCCATGTCTTCGGCGGCGTTGCTCATGCTGTCTTTGAGCATTTGGGTGATGGTGTCGTCGTCCAAGCCGTAGGAAGGTTTGACTTCGATTTGCGCCTGTACGCCGGTGCTTTGTTCTTGGGCGGAAACGGACAGCAGCCCGTCCGCATCGATTTGGAAGGTTACGCGGATACGCGCCGCACCCGCCGTCATAGGCGGAATGCCGCGCAGGGTAAATTTGGCAAGGCTGCGGCAGTCGGCAACCAGTTCACGCTCGCCTTGCACAACGTGTATCGTCATCGCGGTCTGACCGTCTTTGAAGGTGGTAAAGTCCTGCGCGCGCGCGGTGGGGATGGTGGAATTGCGCGGGATGATTTTTTCCGCCAAGCCGCCGTAGGTTTCCAAACCGAGCGACAAGGGCGTAACGTCCAGCAGCAGCCATTCGCCGTCGGCTTTGTTGCCGGCGAGGACGTTTGCCTGTATGGCCGCGCCGAGTGCGACGACTTCGTCGGGATTGAGATTGTTCAGCGGGGTTTGTCCGAAAAAGGTGGCAACCGCTTGTTGAACGTGCAGCATACGGGTAGAGCCGCCGACCATAATCACGCCTTTGACATCCGCCTTGGTTACGCCCGCGTCTTTCAACGCCTGTTTGACCGGCTCGAGCGTTTTCATCACCAAATGCTGCGTCAGGTTGTGGAACTCGGCGCGACTGATGCTTGTGTCGATTGCCATGCCGTCTGAAAGCGTCGCCTGAATGCGCGCTTCGGTTTGCGTGGTTAATTGTTCTTTGGCGGCGCGGACGAGTGAGAGCAGGAGTTGGCTGTCTTGTTCGTTGAGTTGGGAGAGTCCGTTTTGTTCGAGCAGGTAGCAGAACAAACGATGGTCGAAATCATCGCCGCCCAACGCGCTGTTGCCGCCGGTGGCTTTGACTTCAAACAGTCCTTTGGTCAGTTGCAATACGGATACGTCGAATGTGCCGCCGCCCAAGTCATAGACGACAAACGTGCCTTCCGAGGCGTTGTCCAGCCCGTAGGCGATTGCGGCGGCGGTGGGTTCGTTGAGCAGGCGCAATACGTTCAAACCCGCCAGACGCGCGGCATCTTTGGTGGCCTGGCGTTGGGCATCGTCGAAATAGGCGGGAACGGTAATCACCACGCCAACCAAATCGCCGCCCAAGGTTTCTTCGGCACGCAATTTGAGGGCTTTGAGGATTTCAGATGACACTTCGATAGGCGTTTTGGCACCTTGACGCGTGTGCAGTTCGATAACGCGTTGATTGTCGCCGAAACGGTAAGGCAGGTAATGCGTATTTTGATGCAGATCAGCAAGCGTCCGTCCGATAAGGCGTTTGGCGGAGCTGACGGTGTTCAGCGGGTCGGATTTTTGCGCGGACAGGGCGGTTTTGCCGACTTCAATGCCGCCGTTTTCCAAATAACGGACGACGGAAGGCAGGGTAACGCACCCGTCGGTATCGGGCAGGCAGGCGGCACTGCCGCTGCGGACGGTGGCGACCAGGCTGTTGGTCGTTCCCAAATCGATGCCTGCCGCCAAACGGTGCCGGTGCGGGGCGGCGGACATACCCGGTTCTGAAATCTGCAAAAGAGCCATAAATTCTGCCTGTCGGTGCGGTGTGTAAAGGAAGGAAAGTGGCATTTTAACAGAATTTGCGCCGATAGTTGAGCAAACCGCTAAGGATTGGGCCGTGCCGCCGAAATTGCCCTCTACCGCCAAATACCGATAAAATCCGCCTTTCCCGCCCATCATTAGGAATATAAATCGTGAAAGGACTTGACTATTGCCGCCAAAAAGCAGAGGAAAGCCGCTCCAGTTTTTTGTCGGGCTTCCATTTCCTGACTCAGGAAAAACGGGATGCGGTAACGGTTCTGTATGCCTTTTGCCGCGAATTGGACGATGTGGTTGACGAATGTTCCAACCCCGATGTTGCACAGGCGACATTGAACTGGTGGCGCGGCGATTTGGACAAGGTGTTCGGTGGCGAGATGCCGGAACACCCCGTCAATCAGGCCTTGCGGCAGGTTAAAGAAACCTTCAAGCTGCCGAAATATGAACTGGAAGCCTTAATCGACGGGATGCAGATGGATTTGGTTCGGGCGCGTTACGGCAGTTTTGAAGAATTGAAACTGTATTGCCACCGCGTCGCAGGCGTGGTCGGCTGCCTGATTGCGCGGATTTTGGGGTTTTCAGACGGCAAAACGCTGGAATACGCCGACAAGATGGGTCTTGCGCTGCAACTGACCAACATCATCCGCGATGTCGGCGAAGATGCACGCAGGGGACGGATTTACCTGCCGATGGAGGAAATGCGGCGGTTTGACGTACCCGCAAGCGTGATTTTGCAATGCAGCCCGACGGACAATTTTGCCGAATTGATGGCGTTCCAAATCAAACGCGCCCGCGAAACCTACCGCGAAGCCGTATCGCTGCTGCCGGCCGCCGATAAAAAAGCCCAAAAAGTCGGACTGGTCATGGCGGCGGTTTATTACGCGCTTTTAAACGAAATCGACCGAGACGGCGCGCAAAACGTCCTCAAATACAAAATCGCCCTCCCTTCGCCGCGCAAAAAACGCATTGTCCTGAAAACCTGGTTATTCGGATTCAAACCGCGCCCCGGCACGCCGGAACGGGCATAAGGCGCATACCGCCCGCCCTTCAGGAAAACCCAACCGCCGCCGCCCCGAAAAACGGGGTTTCAACCATTGGAGGAATAAATGATGAACACGCCGCATCCGCGCCCGAAAATCGCCGTCATCGGCGCAGGCTGGGCAGGACTGTCCGCCGCCGTCACCTTGGCGCGGCACGCCGACATTACCCTGTTTGAAGCCGGCAGGCAGGCGGGCGGCAGGGCGCGCACACTGGCTGGAAATACCGACGGTTTCGGTTTTTTGGACAACGGGCAGCACATTTTGCTCGGCGCATACCGGGGCGTGTTGCGCCTGATGAAAACCATCGGTTCAAACCCCCGTGCCGCCTTTTTGCGCGTACCGCTGCACTGGCATATGCACGGCGGTTTGCAGTTCCGCGCCCTCCCCCTGCCCGCGCCGCTGCATATTTTGGGCGGCGTGCTGCTTGCCCGGCGTGCACCGACTGCATTCAAAGCCAAACTGCTTGCCGATATGTCCGATTTGCAGAAGTCCGCACGCCTCGGACAGCCCGACACGACAGTGGCGCAATGGCTGAAACAGCGGAACGTGCCGCGTGCCGCCGTAATGCAGTTTTGGCAACCCTTGGTTTGGGGCGCGCTCAACACGCCTTTGGAAACCGCAAGCCTGCGCGTGTTGTGCAACGTTTTGTCCGACGGCGTGCTGACGAAAAAATCCGGCAGCGACTATCTCCTACCCAAACAGGATTTGGGCGCAATCGTCGCCGAACCCGCCTTGGCGGAGCTTCAACGGCTCGGCGCGGACATCCGCCTCGAAACGCGCGTATGCCGTCTGAACACCATCCCGGACGGGAGAGTGCTCGTCAACGGCGAACCTTTCGATGCCGCCATACTTGCCACCGCGCCCTACCACGCCGCCGCGCTCCTGCCCGAAGGCACGCCCGAACACGTTCAGACGGCATATCAGAACCTGCGCTACCACGCCATCACCACCGTCTATCTGCGCTACGCCGAACCCGTCCGCCTGCCCGCCCCGCTGACCGGTCTTGCTGACGGCACGATGCAATGGCTGCTTTGCCGGGGCAGGCTCGGACTGCCTGAAAACGAAGTGTCCGCCGTCATCAGCGTTTCCGACCGCGTCGGCGCGTTTGCAAACCGGGCGTGGGCGGACAAAGCCCACGCCGACCTCAAACGCATCCTTCCGCATTTGGGCGAACCCGAAGCCGTGCGCGTCATCACCGAAAAACGCGCCACAACCGCAGCCGATGCCCCGCCGCCGGATTTGTCGTGGCTGCACCGGCACCGTATCTTCCCCGCCGGCGACTACCTCCACCCAGACTACCCCGCCACGCTCGAAGCCGCCGTACAATCAGGTTTCGCGTCGGCGGAAGCCTGCCTGCAAAGCCTGAACGATGCCGTCTGAAAACGCCGGCCGGCATCAGGACGCTTTACAAGGTGCGGCAAAACGCTAAAATACCCCCGACCGACCACCAAAAAGGAAAAAGTATGGCGACACTGACCGACAAAACCATCTTAGTTACCGGCGCATCGCAAGGGCTGGGCGAACAGGTTGCCAAAGCCTATGCGGCAGCAGGCGCGACTGTGATTTTGGTTGCCCGTCATCAGAAAAAACTGGAAAAAGTGTATGACGCGATTGTCGAAGCCGGATACCCCGAACCATTCGCCATCTGCTTTGACCTTATTAGCGCGGAAGAAAAAGAATTTGAACATTTCGCCGCCACCATTGCCGAAGCCACGCAAGGCAAACTGGACGGCATCGTCCACTGCGCCGGCTATTTTTACGCCCTCTCGCCGCTGGATTTCCAAACCGTCGCCGAATGGGTCAACCAATACCGCATCAACACCGTCGCCCCGATGGGACTGACCCGCGCCCTGTTCCCGCTGCTGAAGCAGTCGCCCGACGCGTCCGTCATCTTCGTCGGCGAAAGCCACGGCGAAACACCCAAAGCCTACTGGGGCGGCTTCGGCGCGTCCAAAGCCGCATTGAACTACCTGTGCAAAGTCGCCGCCGACGAATGGGAACGCTTCGGCAACCTGCGCGCCAACGTCCTCGTCCCCGGCCCCATCAATTCTCCGCAACGCATCAAATCCCATCCGGGCGAAGCCAAAAGCGAACGCAAAAGCTACGGGGACGTGCTGCCCGCATTTGTCTGGTGGGCAAGTGCCGAAAGCAAAGGGCGGAGCGGCGAAATCGTTTACCTCTAAATCTCCTTTTTGTTTTGCCATTTGGGTTCTCCAATAAAAAAGCAGCCTGAAAGATTTCAGGCTGCTTATATGCAGGTTACTATTTCTTTTCGGGCGGATCGGGCGGAATGAAAAGAAAAACCGCACCGAGAATAAGGGGAAGCAGAAATCGGGCATAGGGATACCACGGATCATCGACATACCAATAGCTGTATTTCCTATAATGAACAATGTCGTATTCGTAAGTAGCGGGGAAGAAGTTGATCCATACTGTCACAATTACCCAGATAGTGAGCTTTCTATGGTTGGCTACCCACCGCACCGGCTTGCTGTTGCGGATGCTTTCCGGTACCACTTTTTCCCATATCCAACGAAAAAACAGCCGATACATACCTGCCCCCCTGCGGTTACAAGCCCAGCAGTTCGATTTCGACTTTTGAACGCCAACGGGCTTGTGCCGTAACAATACACATTCTTAATTTTCGGTCTGCCGCGCTGTATTTAATCCAGCTTTTAATAAAAGCCTTCAATACTTTGAGCGCGTTGTTAAGGCCGACTGCTTTATTAAACCCCAATCGTTTGATTTCCTTAGCGGTTTCATCTATGCCTTTGCTGATCAGGTATTCATCAAACGGCACGTTGCCGAAAAGCAGGGCCAGCTCGTCCGGAAGCTGTTCCATAACGCTGCCGGCAATGCCGTCAGCCAGTACGGCCAGCGGTTTCAAACGCTCATGGCATGCGCCGATTTCGGAGAACATCTGATCGGCCATACCGACTACTTCTTCTGTAATTTGATCCGGCCGGGCGCGGACTGCGCCTTCAAACAGTACATTTAGGATTTTAACATAAGATTCTTGTATGGTTCTATCCATTTTAAATGCTCCAAGTAAAAAAACCCGCAGATGCGGGTAGGTGGGGAGGCCGTCTGAAAACAGACAGCCTTGTTTTTAGCTTCGCAGAAACTTTAAGCAGCCTGCACTTAGCTCACCGTCATGGAAGCAATGCAGAACGGGCGGTAGATAATCGCGCCCCATGTGCCCTGCGATCAAAGGGCGGGTTCCACACCCGCCCTTCTTTTCAGACGGCATCAAAAAGCACGCCATATCCGCCAATATGCCGACACAGACAAATCTTTCGACACCCCGACAGACAAAAACACCTTGACTAAAAATTACATGCAAATAATAATAACAACCTCTTTATTCCTCTAACAATTTTGGAGTAGGTTTCATGAAAAAAATTTCCGCCGCCATCGCTTTTGCCGCTGCTGCCGTTTCACTGACCGGCTGCGCGGTCGAATCCTCACGCAGTCTCGAGGTAGCAAAAGTCGCCTCCTACAATACGCAATATCACGGTGTTCGCACCCCGATTTCCATTGGAACATTCGACAACCGCTCCAGCTTCCAAAAAGGCATTTTCTCCGACAGTGAAGACCGTCTGGGCAGCCAGGCAAAAACCATCCTGGTAACGCACCTGCAACAAACCAACCGCTTCAACGTACTGAACCGCACCAACCTTAGCGCATTGAAACAGGAATCCGGCATTTCTGGCAAAATGCAAAACCTGAAAGGCGCAGATTATGTCGTTACCGGCGATGTAACCGAATTCGGACGCAAAGATGTCGGCGATCATCAGCTCTTCGGCATTTTGGGTCGCGGCAAATCGCAAATCGCCTATGCAAAAGTGGCTCTGAATATCGTCAACGTCAATACTTCCGAAATCGTCTATTCCACACAGGGCGCGGGCGAATACGCACTTTCCAACCGCGAAATCATCGGTTTCGGCGGCACTTCCGGCTACGATGCGACTTTGAACGGCAAAGTTTTGGACTTGGCAATCCGCGAAGCCGTCAACAACTTGGTTCAGGCTGTCGACAACGGCGCATGGCAACCCAACCGTTAAGGACAAATGATGAATCCGAAAACCTTGAGCCGTTTGTCGCTGTGTGCGGCGGTCTTGGCTCTGACCGCCTGCGGCGGCAGCGGGCATAAAGACCTGTATTATTACGGCGATTATCCCGATACCGTTTACGAAGGTTTGAAAAACAGCGATACCTCTTTGGGCAAACAGACCGAAAATATGCAAAAATATTTTGTGCAGGCACGCAACAAACAAATGAACGCCGCACCGGGCGCGCATGCCCATTTGGGACTGCTGCTTTCCCATTCGGGAGACAAAGAGGGCGCGTTCCGCCAGTTTGAAGAAGAGAAAAGGCTGTTTCCCGAATCGGGCGTATTTATGGACTTCCTGATGAAAACCGGTAAAGGAGGCAAGCGATGAAACCTTTGATTTTAGGGCTTGCCGCCGTGTTGGCGCTGTCTGCCTGCCAAGTTCAAAAAGCTCCCGACTTCGACTACACGTCATTCAAGGAAAGCAAACCGGCTTCAATTTTGGTGGTTCCGCCCCTGAACGAATCGCCCGATGTCAACGGCACTTGGGGGATGCTGGCTTCGACCGCCGAGCCGCTTTCCGAAGCCGGCTATTACGTCTTCCCCGCCGCAGTCGTGGAGGAAACCTTCAAACAAAACGGTTTGACCAATCCCGCCGATATTCACGCCGTCCGGCCGGAAAAACTGCATCAGATTTTCGGCAATGATGCGGTTTTGTACATTACAATTACCGAATACGGCACTTCATATCAAATTTTAGACAGCGTAACGACCGTATCCGCCAGAGCACGGCTGGTCGATTCCCGCAACGGGAAAGTGTTGTGGTCGGGTTCGGCCAGTATCCGCGAAGGCAGCAACAACAGTAACAGCGGTCTGCTGGGTGCTTTGGTCGGCGCAGTGGTCAACCAGATTACCAACAGCCTGACCGACCGCGGTTATCAGGTTTCCAAAGCCGCCGCATACGACCTGCTGTCGCCCTATTCCCGCAACGGCATCCTGAAAGGTCCGAGGTTTGTCGAAGAGCAGTCCAAATAAGCATATGCCGTCCGAACCTCTCCGAGCTTCAGACGGCATATGCGAATCTTGATACTTGCAAGCCGTACCGCCCAAAATCGGACAGCCGGTTTCAATATCCAAACAAGGTTCGGGTTCTGTATTTTGCAGAATCCGAACCTTTTATTCAAATTTAAACTTAATTCCGGCGTGGTTGTATGGTAAATTATAGTGGATTAAATTTAAACCAGTACGGCGTTGCCTCGCCTTGCCGTACTATCTGTACTGTCTGCGGCTTCGTCGCCTTGTCCTGATTTAAATTTAATCCACTATAACAAGCAATATGCCCTGACCGGCAAAACTTCCCCAAACTTCATCAAAAAATCAACTACCCGTCTTTTTCAGACAGCATTGATACCGTAAGAGATTTCCCATGCAGAAATGGCAAACCGAGCTTTATTCCACACCGCTTTGGCTTTTACAGACTCTCTTGATAGTTTCCGCCGCTTCGGCGGTGATTCTGTTTTTGACACGGAAAACGCGCTTCGGGCGGGAGTTTGCCTATATCCTGCACCTTTGCCTGACACCGAAAAGTACGGTCAAAGTCTTGCTGCTGATTACGGCGATGATTACGCTGCTGTTAACCGAAGTGCGGCTGAATGTGTTAAGTACCTTTATGTCCAAAGGACTTTACGACTCGATGCAGGATTTGAACGCCTCTGCGTTTTGGATGTTTGCAGCTATGAACGCGGGCGTGGTGCTGATACGGGCGTTTAACAATGTCGTCAACGACTTCCTCGATCAAGGCTTGGCGATTAAATGGTCGGAGCGGCTCAATGAAGTGCTGACCACTCGCTGGCTTGCCGACAAAAACTACTACCGCCTGCAAATGCGCCGCCACGCACCGGACAATATCGACCAGCGTATCCAACAGGACGCGCAGGAATTTATCGCTTCGACCATCGAATTTGTGCGCGGTATGGTCAATTCGGTCGTTACTTCTCTGGAATTTGCCGTTGTTTTGTGGGGCTTGGCTGGCATCCTGATCGTGTTCGGCTTCGACATTCCGCACGGCATCGTTTGGTTTGTCTATATATTTGTGATTTTGGCGACCTTTATCGCCATGTGGATAGGCAACCCATTGATTCGTTACAACTATGAAAACGAAAAGCTCAACGGCGACTACCGTTATTCCCTCATCCGCGTGCGCGACCACGCCGAAAGCGTAGCGTTTTACAACGGTGAGCAACACGAACACGGCCGGCTTTCCGACCGCTTCAAAGCCATTATCCGCAACCGTTGGCGCATTGCGCGGCAAAGCGTCTGCTTAAGCGGCTTTAACGATATGTTCACCAACGGCATCAAACTCTTCCCGATTATTTTGCAAGCTCCGCGCCTGTTTGCCGGACAAATCAAAATCGGCGACATCCAGCAGACCGTCCAAGCCTTCGCGCGACTGCAAAACGCGCTGTCTTTCTTCCGGATGTTCTACAACAAGTTCACTGCCTACCGCGCCCGGTTGGAACGTTTATACGGCTTTTTGCTGAGTACGGAAGAACAACACAGCGCGCAGCAACCCGAGATTAGCGAAGTTTCAGACGGCATTGCACTGGAAAACGTCGCCCTGTTCCGCCACAACGGCGAAGTTTTATTGGACGGCATCAATATCAACCTCAAAAACGGCGATTCCCTGCTGATACGCGGTCCGAGCGGTTGCGGCAAAACCTCGCTGCTGCGCGCGCTGGCAGGGCTTTGGCCGTTCGGCAGCAGCGGAAAGGTCAGCCGTCCGCCGCACCAAGACATCCTTTTCCTGCCGCAACGCCCCTACACGGCACAGGGCAGCCTGCGCGACGCGGTTTGTTACCCCGACATTGACAAGGAGCATCCCGAGTTAGCCGAAGCCATGAACACCTGCCGCTTGGGTTATCTGGTTGATAAATTAGATAAAACCGACGACTGGCAACACAAACTCTCCCCGGGCGAACTGCAACGCGTCGCCTTCGTCCGCGCCCTGCTTTCCAAGCCCAAAATCGTCCTGCTCGACGAAGCCACCGCCGCCTTGGACGAACCGGCCGAAGCCGCACTCTACCGCGCCTTAAAGCAAAAACTGCCCGACAGCATCATCATCAGCATCGGACACCGAAGCACGCTCAACGCGTTCCACAATATGCACCTCGATGTCGGCAACGTTGCCTGCGGCTGAACGATGCCGTCTGAAGCCGTTTTCAGACGGCATCGTTCAAATTGGAAAGGCGCGCGAAAACAACGTACAATAAACCCGTTTACCACCCCTCGGAATGCCGAACCGTGAACCAGCTTATTTTCGACTTTGCCGCACACGACTATCCGAGTTTCGACAAATTCCTCGGCACGGAAAACGCGGAACTGGTCTATGTCCTCCGACACAAACACGGACAGTTTATCTATGTCTGGGGTGAAGAAGGCGCGGGCAAAAGCCATCTTTTGCAGGCGTGGGTCGCACAGGCGCTCGAAGCCGGCAAAAACGCCGCCTATATCGATGCCGCCTCCATGCCGCTGACCGATGCCGCGTTCGAGACGGAATACCTCGCCGTCGATCAAGTCGAAAAGCTGGGCAACGAAGAACAAGCCCTGCTTTTTTCCATCTTCAACCGCTTCCGCAACAGCGGCAAAGGCTTTTTGCTGCTCGGTTCGGAATACACGCCCCAGCAGCTTGTCATCCGCGAAGATTTGCGGACGCGTATGGCATACTGCCTCGTTTACGAAGTCAAGCCCCTAACCGACCAAGAAAAAATCGACGCGCTCGCCAGTATGGCGGCGGCACGCCAAGTAACCGTCGATTCCGAAATTTTCGAATACCTGCTCAAACACTGGCGGCGCGATATGGACAGCCTGATGATGATGCTCGACACGCTGGACAACTACGCCGTCACGATGGGCAAACGCATCACCCTGCCGCTTTTGCGCCAGCTTTTGAAACAACAGGAAACCCAATGAAAAACCTCGCCATCTTCGACCTCGACAACACCCTCATCAACACCGATTCCGACCACGCCTGGCCGCAATACCTCATCAAAAAAGGCTTGGTTGACGCTGCCGAAACCGAAGCGCAAAACGAAAAATTCTACCGCGACTACCAAAACGGCTGCCTCGACATCGACGCCTTCCTCAAATTCCACCTCGCCCCGCTCGCCCGTTACAGCAAAGAAGAGCTGGCGGAATTTCACCGCGAATTTATGGCGGAATACATCATCCCCCACATCTCGCCTATGCAGCGTATGCTGGTGCAGAGCCACCAAATGGCAGGCGACGAAACCCTCGTGATTTCCTCAACCAACGAGTTCATCATCTCCCCCGTCTGCCGCCTTTTCGGCATCACCAACATCATCGGCACGCAACTTGAAACCGGGTCCGACGGCCGCTACACCGGCAATTACATCGGCACGCCCAGCCTCAAAGAAGGCAAAATCACCCGCCTGAACCAATGGCTTGCCGAACGCGGCGAAACACTCGAAAGCTACGGCAAAACCTATTTTTACAGCGACTCCAAAAACGACCTGCCGCTGCTGCGCCTCGTCGACGAACCCGTCGCCGTTAACCCCGATACCGAACTGGAAAAAGAAGCCAAAGAAAAAGGCTGGCCGGTTTTGAATTTCAAATGACGCAATGCCGTCTGAAGCCCGATTCGGCGTTCAGACGGCATTGAGGCTGAAATCCCAAAAACTCAAAGCCACAGGAATTTATCCGGAAAAACAAAAAACACAGGAATTCATCGGGAAAAACAACAATCTTTCCACCGTCATTCCCACGAAAGTGGGAATCTTGATCCGTCCGCACGGAAACTTATATTTCGTCATTTGCACCCGACATAATTCAATACTTTATTTTGCAATAAATTAACGGATGCTGACAAATTAGATTGGATTAATTACCCTATTATCTATATTGGGTTATCGGGTTGCTAATTGAGCAGAGCGTAGCAAACCATAAAGTGAGTGTTTCCATCCACTCTGCATTTACTATGAAGTGGTTATTAAATATGATAATGAGACCTATTAAATTTAGTATGGTAAATATGTTATTATTTATTGTTATATGTAGTTCATTTTTTGATCTGCTCGTTCAATTATGTACAATTTTATTTCATAGCCAAAAAATATACTTTATTACATTATTTTTATTATTTATTTTTAATTTTGCTACAAAATCTATCTATATGGCAATTATTTATCCTATTTTATATTTTTTTATCGTAAAAAAATATTATCCTTACTCTAGGAAAGTGATAATTCTATTATCATTAGCATTATCTATATATTTTACTTTTATGGACTTTTACTTTTTTTCCATATATTCAGATAACCTTAGCTATGAAACGGAGCCTTTACATTTATACATCCCTATTATTATTAATTTTTTCTCACTTTTAGTTTCTAATTTTATTTTATCTTTTATCAACAAGTAAATGTATATACAAAATACAATCCAAAAGATCCTAAGCAAACCACCAATCCCACACCACCCTTACCGGTTCAAATCCGCACAAAAACCCACATCCCGTCATTCCCACGAAAGTGGGAATCTAGGACGTGAAATCTAAAGAAACCTTTTTTCCCGATAAATTTCCGTGCCGACAGGTCTGGATTCCCGCCTGCGCGGGAATGACGAAATTTCAAAGTTATGGCGTTATCGGAAAAACAGAAAATCAAAGCCGGAGAATTTATCCCAAACAACCAGATTTCAAAAAACCAGATGCCCGGCGGGAATGACGGATCTTAGGCTTCTGTTTTTGTTTCTATTTTTTCAGGAATGACGGTTTGGAAATTGCCCGAAACCCCAAAAACAGAAACCGGACAAACGGGTTTTCCGCCAAAGTCGGCATTTTCCGACTTTACTTCAGGCATCTTCCCCACTGCCCAAAATCATCGAACCGATACCGGCATCGGTAAAGATTTCCAGCAAAAGCGCGTTGGGCAACCTGCCGTCGATAATATGCGTAGCCTTCACACCGTTGACGGCGGCTTCGACCGCGGAAGCGATTTTCGGCAGCATACCGCCATACAGCGTACCGTCGGCAATCAGTTCATCAATCCGTTTCGGCGTGAGTTTGGTCAGCAGATTGCCCGTTTTGTCCATCACACCGGCGATATTCGTCATCATCAAAAGTTTTTCGGCGTTCAATTCTTCCGCCAATTTGCCTGCCACCAAATCGGCGTTGATGTTGAACGCTTCGCCTTTTTCACCTACGCCGACGGGGGCGACGACGGGAATGCAGCCGCGTTCTATCAGCCCTTTAACCAAACCTGTATCGATGCTTTCCACCGTACCGACCTGTCCGATGTCCACGCCATTCTGTTCGGGCGTATCGATCAAAAGTTTCTTCGCCTTAATGAAATGATCGTCGCGTCCGCTCACGCCGACCGCGTGTCCGCCATATGTGTTAATCATCGACACGATTTCTTTATTGACGTGCCCGCCCAACACCATTTCGACAATATCCATCGCCTCTTTGTCGGTAACGCGCATTCCTTGGACAAACTCGCCCTTTTTGCCGACTTTTTCAAGCATCGCATTGATCTGCGGCCCGCCGCCGTGAACGATGACGGGATGAATGCCGACCAGCTTCAGCAGCACGACATCGCGGGCAAACCCTTCTTTCAAGGCAGGTTCGGTCATGGCGTTGCCGCCGTACTTGATGACGACGACCGAACCGGAAAACCGGCGGATGTAAGGCAGCGCTTCGGCAAGGATGCGCGCTTTGTCGGCGGCGGAAATAATGTTTTCAGACTCCATAACGGCTCCATATTGTTAACAATTTCGGCTTATGTTAACGCCAAACGCCGTCTGAAACAATCTTCAGACGGTATCCGGCACACCTTCGGGCAGGTTGAAGCCTTGCGATACGGGCGGTAAAATCGCGGTTTATCCGGTTCGAGAAACCGGCGACAGCAAGGACTCCCTATGATTAAAATCAGCACCCGCTTTGATGCCGGCTCGGTCGTCGTCAAAGACCTGACCGACCCTTCCAACATCCGCCTCGCCCTGCGTCCCGACAACGCCTCCGATTTCGCACAATGGTTCTACTTCCGGCTGCAAGGCGCGGCATATCAAAACTGCATCATGCATTTTGAAAACGCGGCAGAAGCCGCCTACCCGAAAGGCTGGGAAGATTATCAGGCTTGCGCCTCATACGACAGACGCAACTGGTTCCGCGTACCGACAAGCTATGAAGGCGGCGTACTGACCATCAACCACACGCCGTTATCCAACAGCATCTACTACGCCTATTTCGAACCCTATTCCGAAGAACAGCATTTAAATCTTTTGGGCGACGCGCAAGGCAGCGGGCTGTGCCATATCGATGATTTGGGCAGCACCGTGCAAGGTCGCGACATCAATCTGCTGACCATCGGCAATCAGGTCGAAAGCGATTTGAAAATCTGGATTACCGCCCGCCAGCATCCGGGTGAAACGATGGCGGAATGGTTTGTTGAAGGACTGCTTGGCAGGCTGCTCGACCCTCAGGATGCAACCGCGCGCACCCTGCTCGACCGCGCCACGTTCTACATCGTGCCAAACATGAACCCCGACGGTTCGGCACTGGGCAACCTTCGCACCAACGCCGCCGGTGCAAACCTCAACCGCGAATGGGAAAATCCGACTTTGGAAAAAAGCCCCGAAGTGTTCTTCGTGCGCGAAAAAATGCTGGAAACCGGCGTGGATCTGTTTTTGGACATCCACGGCGACGAAGGGCTGCCCTTTGTCTTTGTTGCGGGAACTGAAGGCGTGCCGAACTACAATCCGCGCATTTCCGCGTTGGAAACACAGTTCAAAACCGCCCTTTTGAACGCCAGCCCTGATTTCCAAGACGAATACGGTTACGAAAAAGACGCGCCCGGTCAGGCAAACATGACCTTGGCAACAAACTGGGTCGGCAACCGTTTCAACTGCCTTGCCTATACGTTGGAAATGCCGTTCAAAGACAATGCCAACCTACCCGACGACGATTTCGGCTGGAACGGTCAGCGTTCGCTGCGTTTGGGTGAAGCCGCGTTGTCCGCCATTTTGAACGTCGTCGGCGATTTGCGTTGACACTCTCCACTGAAAAATGCCGTCTGAAAGCCCTTTTGCGTCTTTCAGACGGCATTTGAAAACGAAAGCCCGTTATGATTACCCATCCCCAATTCGATCCCGTCCTCATCAGTATCGGCCCGCTTGCCGTCCGCTGGTATGCCCTAAGCTACATCCTCGGATTTATTCTTTTTACCTTTCTCGGCAGAAGGCGCATCGCGCAAGGCTTGTCCGTTTTTACCAAAGAATCGCTTGACGACTTCCTGACATGGGGCATTTTGGGCGTGATTTTGGGCGGGCGTTTGGGTTACGTCCTGTTTTACAAATCCGCCTACTACCTCGCCCATCCGCTTGATATTTTCAAGGTATGGGAAGGCGGAATGTCGTTCCACGGCGGCTTTTTGGGTGTAGTTATTGCCATGTGGTTGTTCAGCCGCAAGCACGGCATCGGCTTCCTCAAACTGATGGACACCGTCGCACCGCTTGTTCCGCTGGGTCTCGCTTCGGGACGTATCGGCAACTTTATCAACGGCGAACTTTGGGGACGCATTACCGACATTAACGCATTTTGGGCAATGGGCTTCCCGCAGGCGCATTACGAAGATGCCGAAGCCGCCGCGCACAATCCCCTTTGGGCAGATTGGCTGCAACAATACGGTATGCTTCCCCGCCATCCCTCGCAGCTTTATCAGTTTGCACTTGAAGGCATCTGCCTGTTCGCCGTCGTTTGGCTGTTCTCTAAAAAACAGCGGCCGACCGGACAAGTCGCCTCGCTCTTCCTCGGCGGCTACGGCATATTCCGCTTCATTGCCGAATTTGCACGCCAACCCGACGACTATCTCGGGCTGCTGACCTTGGGGCTGTCGATGGGACAATGGTTGAGCGTCCCGATGATTGTTTTGGGTATCGCCGGCTTCATCTTTTTCGGCAGCAGGAAGCATTAAACCTTTCCGACAAAAATGCCGTCTGAAACGCAAACTGCATTTCAGACGGCGTTTTATTCCGCCCGAGCCGTCAATTTTTACCGCAACACGCCTTGTATTTCCTGCCGCTGCCGCACGGACAGGGATCATTCCTGCCTGTTTTTTCTCCTTCCCTGCGGACGGTTTGCGGTTTATTGATGACTGCCTGCCAGTAGCGGTAGATATCCGCCAATGCATAAGGCAACTCGGATTCCAGCTCCGCCAGCTCGCCTTCTGTGAATTGCAGACGGATAGAGCCGTTGTCCTCTTCGTCGTAAATACCGCCCAATGCCATGATGGGATAAAACAACTCTTCAAACTCTTCATCATCGACGGCTTCAAACCAATCGGTCGGCACAATATCCAAACCGTAAAGATAAGCATTGCACCATGTGTAAAAATCGCTGCCGCCGTCTTCGTTTTCATACAGCCACAAATCGGGCAGTTTTTTATCCGACATTGCGGCGGTTGTTTCCATCGCCATTGCCAAAACCAGCCGTTCGATTTCGGAACGTTCGGCAGCGGTAAATTGCGATTCGTCGCCCAACACTTCAGGTAGCCAGTCAAGCGGTGTCAATTTGTCCGGCCCGCTCAACAGCGCCGTCATAAAACCTTGAACTTCGTCGCAACGCATGGTATTGCCCTGTTCGCTTTTGGCATCCAACAATTCGCTCAACCGCTGTTTGGACGCTTCGGTAAATTTTTGGGAATCCATCATTTAACCTTTTAAAATGGGTTTAATACCTAATTATAATCGCAATATGCCGTCTGAAGCGTTTTCCACTTCAGACGGCATAACTTTCGCCCAACCGTTAAATCGTACCGCTGCCTTGCGCTTTCGGTTTGGCAGAACCAAATTCCAGTTTGCTTAAGGCAGAGAGGTAGGCTTTGGCAGTGGCGACCAAAACGTCGGTATCCGCACCCTGACCGTTGACGACGCGGTTGCCGCGCGCCAAACGGACGCTGGTTTCGCCTTGGCTTTCCGTGCCTTGCGTTACGGCGTTGACGGAATAAATCTGTAAAGTCGCGCCGCTTTGCGCCACGCTCTCAATCGCTTTGAAAATCGCATCGACAGGACCAGAGCCGGTGGCAGAAGCGCGTTTTTCTTCGCCTTTGATGCTGAATACGATGTCGGCGCGCGGTTCTTCGCCGGTTTCGGTACTGATTTTTTGGGAGATGAATTTGTAGCTCTCGGCGTTCATGCTGCCCATTTCGTCGGACACCAGCGCGTGCAGGTCTTCATCGAAGATTTCGCGTTTTTTGTCGGCGAGTTCTTTGAAGCGTGCAAATGCCGCGTTCAACGCCTCTTCGCTTTCCAACTCGATGCCCAAATCCGCCAGTTTGCTGCGGAACGCGCTGCGACCGGAGAGTTTGCCCAAAGTCAGGCGGTTGGTTGACCAGCCGACCGATTCGGCAGTCATGATTTCATAGGTTTCGGGGTGTTTCAACACGCCGTCCTGATGAATGCCTGATTCATGTGCAAAGGCGTTTGCGCCGACCACCGCCTTGTTGGGCTGAATCGGATAGCCGGTAATGGTGGACACCAGTTTGGATACCGGCACGATTTGCGTGGTGTCGATACCGGTTTCCAAGCCGAACAAATCATGACGCACTTTCAACGCCATCACGATTTCTTCAAGGCTGGCATTGCCCGCACGTTCGCCCAAGCCGTTAATGGTACATTCCACCTGACGCACACCTGCCTGAACAGCAGCCAGCGAGTTGGCAACCGCCATACCCAAATCGTTGTGGCAGTGGGTCGACCAGACTACTTTGTCGCCGTTGGGCACGCTTTTGATGATGTTGCTGATACGTTCGTACCACACGGAAGGGATGGAGTAGCCGACGGTATCGGGAATATTGATGGTGGTCGCGCCTGCGTCGATAACCGCCGTAAAGATTTTGGCGAGAAAGCCCAAATCCGAACGAACCGCGTCTTCAGCGGAAAATTCCACATCGTCGGTGTATTCTTTGGCGATTTTCACCGCTTTCACTGCCGCATCAATCACCTGCTGCGGTTTCATTTTCAGTTTGTGCTCCATGTGGATGGGGCTGGTGGCGATGAAGGTATGGATGCGTTTTTTCGGAGCAGGGGAAACGGCTTCGCCTGCCTTACGCACATCGTTTTCAACGGCACGCGCCAACGAGCAGACTGTGGATTTGGTGATGATTTTGGCAATCGCATTGACCGACTCGAAATCGCCCGGGCTGGCGGCGGCAAAACCCGCCTCAATCACGTCCACGCCCATTTTCTCCAACTGGCGGGCAATGCGGATTTTTTCCTCTTTGGTCATGGATGCACCGGGCGACTGCTCGCCGTCGCGCATGGTGGTGTCGAAAATAATTACGCGGTTGGTCTGTGTCATTTCTGTTCTCTCCAGAGATTCGTTTTTTTGTAAAAAAGCATTCAAATCCAGCGGCCTGCCTTGAGCCTCAGCCAACGCGGTCAGCTTTTGCAGTTGCGCCAGAGGCAGCGACCCGCG
>ADBE01000047.1 GCA_000176735.1 Neisseria polysaccharea ATCC 43768
GGGGGGATTTTTGACGTTTTTGCCGAAAATTTACATTCGGACGACGGAAAGGAAAAAGCCGTGTCGCATCTGTGCAACACGGCTTGGCGGGCGCAAACGGATAAAACGGCGTTTCCTGCCGCCGCAGGCGGAACGCTGGGATTTTCCGAGGGGTGAGGCTGCCGCTATATCACGAAATCCAACAGGTAGAAATCTTCTTTGCCTACGCCGCATTCGGGGCATTTCCAGTCGTCGGGGATGTCTTCAAACTTTGTCCCGGGGGCGATGCCGTGTTCGGGGTCGCCGAGTTCTTCATCGTAAATCCAGCCGCAGGGGCCGCACATATATTGCGCCATTTGTGTTTCCTTGTTTTTTGTATAGCGGATGAACAAAAACCGGTACGGCGTTGCCTCGCCTTAGCTCAAAGAGAACGATTCTCTAAGGTGCTCAAGCACCAAGTGAATCGGTTTCGTACTATTTGTACTGTCTGCGGTTTCGCCGCCTGGCCCTGATTTTTGTTCATCCGCTATAAATCAGGGTTTGGGAGGATGGTGAGGTATCCGCCCGGTTTTTTTGGGGGGTGGGGTTTTTTTCGATAGATTCCTGTGGTTTTTCGGTTACTGGATTCCCACTTCCGTGGGAATGACGGTTTGGAGGTTTCGGTTTTTTCGATGGATTCCTGTTGCTTTAGGGGGCTGGATTCCCGCTTTTGCGGGAATGACGACCCCCGCTCCCGCGTCATTCCCGCGCAGGCGGGAATCTAGTCTGTTTGGTTTCTGTTTTTCCGATGGATTCCTGTGATTTTTCGTTTGCTGGATTCCCGCTTTTGCGGGAATGACGGTTTGGGGGTTTCTGTTTTTTCCGATGGATTCCTGTTGCGTTGGGGGCTGGATTCCCGCTTTCGCGGGAATGACGCGGTGGGGGTTTCGGCATTTTCCGCCTGTTTATTTTGCGGCTTCGATTGCCGCTATTTCTTTGCGCAGGTGTTTGATCGCGGGGGTTACGATGGCGACAAACATTGCTTCGCGGACGCGCCTTTGGGCGGGACTGCGCATCAGGTAGCCTTTCGCGCCGGAATGCAGGGCGGCGGATTGGGCGGCGGCAAGTGCCAGTACGGCGGCGGCTTCGCGCAGCTTGAGGGTAGCAAGGTTGTCGGGCGTGCCGCTCCAAGCCAAGCCGGCGAGCCGTTCGGTTTCTGCCCACGCGCCGTCCAACCTTGCTTTGAGGCTGTCGTAGCCGTCGTCGAGATAGCTGTTGACTTCGGCGTTGACGATGTTGGCGAGGCGGATGATGCCGAGGCTGCCGTCTATCACGCCCGCGCCGATGCCGATTTGCAGGAGGATAAAGCCTGCTTTGATGCTTTGGATGTAGTCGGCAAACTGTTCGGGCGCGGCGATGATGTCTTCGTCGGGGATAAATACGTCTTTGAAGTTCAGGCTGAAGGTGCGCGTGCCTTCAAGGGCGCAAAATTCGGGGCAGTTTTGCAGGCTTACGCCTTCCCATTGTCCGCCGGTGATAAACATAACGTAGCCGCCGCCGATTTGGGCGGTATTCGCCCAGATGTGGTCTTCGCCGATGTTGGACACCCACGGCAGCGCGCCGTTGACTGTGTAGCCGCCCTCCACTCGCTCGGCTTGAAGGTTGTGTTTTTCGATGCCGGCAAGGTGTTTGACGGTATTGGACATGCCCGTACCCGCCAATACTTTGCCTTGCAGGATGTCGGCGAGGTATTTGTCTTTGACGGCTTGGTTGGGCGTTTGGTGCAGATACCACGCGCAAGCCGCCTGACACCACGCGCTGAAGGAGGTTGCGCCGCATTCTTTGCCGATTTCGCGCAAGACGGCGATTTGCGTTGCCAAACCCAAGCCGTTGCCGCCTTCGGCTTCTGTGCCGACTGCGCCGAATCCGCCGATTGCGCCGAGTTCGCGCATAAATGCTTCGGGGTAGTATCCTTTGCGGTCGATGTCGTCCACTAAGGGTTTGAGCTTGGTTTTGACGAGTTCGGCAACGTTGGCAATCAGGGTTTGGGCGTTCATCTTTGTTCCTTAAGGTTTGCGGGGGAATCGGGGGCGCACCTGATGCGCGGCTGCTTCCCTGCCGCTTGGGCGGCTTGTTTTTGTTTGAGGGGGTGTTTTTGAAAAACCGCCCGATATTCGGGCGGTTTGCCGTATCAGGCGTAAGCCTGCAATTCGGGGTTGATTTCGGTTTGGGCGAGGTTGTTGACGTAGTTGCACAGGGTTGCCAAGGCTACGCCCATTACGACTTCGACCGCCTGCTGCTGGTTGTAGCCCGCATCGAAAAATGCTTTGAGTTCCTCGTCGGATACCGCGCCTTTTTTCGCCATTACGGCTTGGGTAAAGGCGGCGAGCACGCCGAGTTTGGCATCGTCAAATTCGCCTGCCGCCAACGCGCGCGAGGCTTTGATGGATTGTTCGGAAAGGAGTTTTTTCAGGGTTGCGAGTTTGGTGTGCCCTGCCACGCAGAAGCCGCATTCGTTGGTGCGTGCGGCAATAATCTGGATGACTTCGACTTCGCCGGCGGTCAGGCTGTTGGCGGCGTTGAGCTTGCCGACTTCTTGGTAAAACGCCAAGGCTTCGGGGGCGTTTGCCAATACGCCGATAAGGTTGGGGATAAAGCCGTTGTTTTGAAGTACCGCCTCGACGCGCGGTTTGGCGGCTTCGGGGGCGGTTTCGAGGGTATGTACGGTTAAACGTGCCATTTTCTTTCCTTGTTCGCAAATATTGGGGACGGGCGCATAGTACGCATTTCGGAACGGAATAGGAAAGATTGTTTGGTTATGTGCTGCAAACGAAAAGTTATAAGAAATACCGTCTGAAGCCTTTCAGACGGCATAGCGGGGAAACGCGCCTACCTGCCCCCGCGCCCGAAATATTGCGCCAATGCGGCTTGGGGGTTGGCTGCCTCGACTGTTTCGGGCAATTCGGTATAGCCGCGCGATAAAAGGTGGCGGGCATAAAGGCTATTGCCCTTTGCGCCGAACCAGACGGAAACCGCCAAGCCCAATACGTTAAACGCCGAGTCTGTGGCGGGCGTGTCGCCGTAAACCAGTTGGGCAAATACCGCCAATACGAATATCGCGCCCGTCAGCCCCAGTCCCAAACCCCACATTCTTTTGAAACACGCCCACAGCGTGCCGAACAAAAGGCCCGGCCACGACCAGCCTTGTTTGACGGCTTGGGGCGGCAGGGCGGGATGGGTGTAGATTTTGTATGGTTTCATCGTGTTTCCTTTTCGGTTGAAACCCTGCCCTTTGGGGCGGTAGGTTCAGACTTTATTTGGGAGGCGCGCGCGCCTGTGCCGGCATACGGCTTGAAAGCGATTACCCGACGGGAAACTTCAAACCCGACAATGCCGTCTGAACGGTGTTTTGCCTTCAGACGGCATTGCCTGCCTTCAAAGCGGACGCGCTTATTCCGCCCAGTTTTTCTTTTGCTGGTTTTGCCGATGCCCGGGTTGAAGCTGTTGGTCGGGTCGAGTTTGCGGTAAAACTGTTTGAGCGCGGGCTTGGCTTCGTACAAATGGCCGACGTTGTGTTCAGCAGGATATTGCGCGCCGCGTTGGTCCAAGAGATGCAGCATTTCGTGTTCCAACGCCATGCAGTCGTTGCCTTTTTTGATGATGTAATCCTGATGGAAAACGTGGCACATAAAATGCCCGTAATACAATTTATGGATGATTTTATTGTCAATTTCCGGCGGCAGTTTTTCAAACCAATCGCGGTCGTCGCGGCGCAGGGCGATGTCGAGCGCGACCAAATCTTCCACTTCGTCATCATGCACGGCGCGGTAGCGGATGGCGGCGGAGGCGACGGCGAAACGGTGCAGCATCGCGGCTTGGGTTTCTTCGGCGTTGCACTCGAAAAACGCGCCGCCGTGGTGTGCAAAATATTCTTTTAAGAACGCGCGCGCCTCATCCACGCCTTTCCCGCCCATTTTCAGAATCAGGTGGTGTTCGTATTTGTTGCGGTAATCGCGCATGGATTTGGGCAGGTGGTCGGGCAGGTATTTGCTGACGAACTGCATGACTTTGTCGGAAAAATGTTTGGGCAGGAAGCTGACCTTTTTACCGAATCGGTCAACTTTTGCTTTGAAATCAAATAATTTCGGCAGTTGGTGCGTACCGAATTTTTTGATGACGTAGAACGTGTCTTTACCGTATACGTCGGCAATATCGAAAGCGTGGCGGTGGATGTATTCGCCGGAAACGGGCAGGCTTTCAAATTCGCCCAAGGCGGCGCGGCGGATGTCGGTCAGCTCGTTGATGTCGTTGGTGCCGATGTAGAACACGGCGGTTTGTTTTTCTTGCGGAAAGGTGTCCAAACGGACGGCGAATACCATCAGTTTGCCCGCGCAGCCCGAGGCTTCGTAATGGCGCGCGGGGTCGGCATTGAAACGCGCGGCGGTCGGTTCGTCCACTTGGCGGACGTGTTCGCAATAGGCGTGGTCGTGTCCTTTGCCCGCGTCTTGTTTGATGTCTTTGTTTTGATAATGATGACCTTGCAGGTTGGTCAGGATTTCTTCAGGCGTGTCGCCCAAGTCTATGCCCAAGTGGTTGACCAGTTCCAACCTGCCTTCTTCGTTGATTTGGGCGAACAACGCCATTTCGGTGTAGGCCGGGCCGCGCTGTACCAACGCGCCGCCGGAGTTATTGCACACGCCGCCCAAGACGGACGCGCCGATGCAGGAAGAGCCGATGACCGAATGCGGTTCGCGCCCCAAAGGTTTCAGCAGCAGTTCGAGCTGGTTCAGGGTCGAGCCGGGCAGGCAGACGACTTGTTCGTTGTTGTTGATGGTTTGGATGATGTTCATCCGCATGGTGTTCACAATCACGATGTCGCGGTCGTAATCGTTGCCGTCGGGGGTCGAGCCGCCCGTCAAACCGGTATTCGCCGCCTGCGTAATCACAATCACGTCCGCTTCGACGCACGCCTGCAGAATTTTCCACATTTCCAGAATGCTTCCGGGACGCACCACCGCCAACGCCTTACCCTCGCCGAAGCGGTAGCCTTGGCGGTATTGTTCGGTTTTCGCGGGGTCGGTGATGATGTATTTTTCGCCTACGGTTTGGGTCAGGCTGCTGATTAATTGCGAGGCGTTCACGGTACTCTCCTATCGGGATAAGCGGCGGCGCAAATCCCGGTACGCCGCCGTATGTTCAATTTGAATATTTTGGTGCGGCAAGTTGCACGCTGCAAATTATTTTTGGTTAAAAAATAATGTAATTTAATATTTTTGGCATTTGCCGCGTTTTCCAAATCGGCCTTGTCGCTTTCGCTATCGCCCATCATATAGACACTGACATTGTTTCCGACTTTCTTTGCATGGTTTAAGGAATAAAGTGCGGTCGCCTTATTAAGCATTTGGCTGCTTCCCACCACGCCGACGTTGATATTGTCCGCGCCGAGCATTTCAATCATATTTGATGTCGAAGGCGAGCCGGATGTTTTAATCATTCCGACAGCCACCGCATCGGAAAGCGGGTTATTTGTCGCGGGAACCTGCACAACGACAGAGCGTTCTCCCCGCGGCATTTCAACCATCAGCCGACCGACATTGACACCTGTTGCGCAAGCTGCAAGCATACCGGTGAGGGTTATCATTAGAAGTTTTTTCATTTGCCTACTCCTTTAGTCTTTAATCAAACTGCCCTATTCATCATAAACTTGAAATTGAACCATACTTCATTTTTATGAAGCCGGTTCTTCATTGGCCTGTATGGATACATTGTAATGATGCGTTATGGCAAAGTAAAGAAAATGCCGTCTGAACGGCTTTCAGACGGCATCGGTGCGATACGGGAACGCCGGAACATCGAAGCTCCGGCGTTTCAAATAGGGCGGCGGGCCAAACCCCCGGCACTGGCGCATCGGAGTGGGCTGCTGGCTTCCGCCCCTGACCCGGTGTTCCGATTTGCCATGCGGGGAGACCCGCCTCAGAGAAACGGCATTATAACGGGTTTTCTGAAAAACTCAACCGTTTTGATGCGGTCATACGCCGGAAACGGCATCTGAAACTTATCATCCGATAATATTGTCAACAATTTCTCAAAGCGTTATTTTGTTTCTATAAGGGTATTTCCTGTTTCGGCATTGAAAAATATCAAAAATTGAACTACATTATCGCCTTTTCAAACCCGCCTGAAACCGACTTTTCAGACGGCATTCAAATAAAAACAACCAAACACGGACACGCCATGACCACGACTACCGCCCCGCAGCGTATTCGGGAAATCCCCTACAACTATACTTCTTATACCGACCGCGAAATCGTCATCCGATTATTGGGCGACGAGGCGTGGCAAATCCTGCAAGACTTGCGCGGACAGCGTAAAACCGGGCGTTCAGCACGAATGCTGTTTGAAGTATTGGGCGATATTTGGGTGGTCGTGCGCAATCCGTATCTGGTCGATGATTTGCTGGAGCATCCGAAACGCCGCGCCGCGCTGGTGCGGGAAATGCGCCACCGCCTGAACGAAATCCGCAAACGCCGCGACGACAATCAGCAAGTGGATGTCTTGGTTGCCGCAGCAGAAAAAGCAGTCGAGCGTTTTGATAGTAGTTTTGATGAAACCATCCAAAAACGCCATCAGATTTTGGAACGCTTAAGCAAAATCACCAAGCCGCACAACATCATGTTTGACGGATTGGCTCGCGTAACACACGTTACCGATGCAACCGACTGGCGCGTAGAGTATCCGTTTGTTGTCGTCAATCCTGATACCGAAGCAGAGATCGCGCCTTTGGTCCGCACCTTAATCGAATTGGACTTGGTCATTATCCCGCGCGGCGGCGGCACGGGTTATACCGGCGGCGCCGTGCCTTTGGATGCGAACAGCGCGGTCATCAATACGGAAAAGCTGGACAAGCATCGCGGCGTCGAATTTGTCGAACTGGCGGGCTTGGACGGCAAACATCCGATTATCCGGTGCGGCGCGGGCGTGGTTACGCGGCGGGTGGAAGAAACCGCGCATCAGGCAGGTTTGGTGTTCGCCGTTGATCCGACTTCCGCCGATGCGTCTTGCGTGGGCGGCAATGTGGCGATGAACGCGGGCGGCAAAAAAGCCGTACTGTGGGGGACGGCGTTGGACAACCTCGCCTACTGGCAGATGGTCAACCCACAGGGCGAATGGCTGCGCATCGAGCGCGTGCGCCACAATTTCGGCAAAATCCACGACGAAGAAACCGCCGTGTTCGACGTTCACACGCTCGATTCAGACGGCATCAATATCGTTAAAACCGAACGTTTGGAAATCCCCGGCCACAAATTTCGCAAAGTCGGTTTGGGCAAAGACGTTACCGACAAATTCTTGAGCGGCCTGCCCGGCGTGCAAAAAGAAGGCACGGACGGCATCATCACCGGCGTCGCCTTCGTGTTGCACAAAATGCCGAAATACACGCGCACCGTGTGTATGGAGTTTTTCGGCACGGTCGCCAATGCCACGCCGTCCATCGTCGAAATCCGCGATTTCCTGCTTGCCCACGACAGCGTGCGGCTGGCGGGTTTGGAACATTTGGACTGGCGTTATGTCCGCGCCGTCGGCTATGCCACCAAAGCGGCAGGCAAAGGCCGGCCGAAAATGGTCTTGCTGGCGGACGTGGTTTCAGACGACGAAGCCGCCGTAGCGGCAGCCGCCGAACACATCTGCGAACTCGCCCGCGCCCGCGACGGCGAAGGCTTTATCGCCGTGTCTCCCGAAGCGCGCAAAACCTTCTGGCTTGACCGCAGCCGCACTGCTGCCATCGCCAAACATACCAACGCCTTTAAAATCAACGAAGACGTGGTGATTCCGCTGGAGCGGCTGGGCGAGTATTCGGACGGTATCGAACGCATCAACATCGAGCTTTCCATCCAAAACAAACTCACCTTGTGCGCCGCATTGGAGCAATATCTTTCGGGCAAACTCCCCATCGACAAAATGGGTACAGACCTGCCGACCGCCGAACTGTTGGGAGAACGCGGCAAACACGCCCTAGCCCACGTTGCCGCCGTCAAAGCGCGTTGGGAATGGTTGCTTGCCAATCTCGACACGCCGCTTGCCGACTACAAAGCCCGCTACGGCGCAGCCGTCCACGCCGCGCCCGAAGCCAAAGACGATGAAAGTTGCTTTATTGCCTTCCGCGATTTCCGCCTGCGCGTGTCTGTCAAAGCAGACGTAATGAAGCCGCTTTCTGAAATCTTCAGCGGCAAAACCGATACCAAAATTATCCAAGGCTTGGGCAAAATCCACGCCAAAACCGTGCGCGGCAGAGTCTTTGTCGCCCTGCATATGCACGCCGGCGACGGCAATGTCCACACCAATATCCCCGTCAATTCAGACGATGCCGAAATGCTTCAGACGGCATACCGTTCTGTGGAACGCATTATGAAAATCGCCCGTTCGCTTAACGGCGTGATTTCCGGCGAACACGGCATCGGCATTACCAAGCTCGAATTTTTAAGCGACGAAGAAATGCAGCCGTTTTGGGACTACAAAAACCAAGTCGATCCCAAACACACCTTCAACCGCCACAAACTGATGAAAGGCTCGGACTTACGCAACGCCTACACGCCGTCTTTCGAGCTGTTGGGCGCGGAATCGCTGATTATGGAAAAATCAGACCTCGGCACGATTGCCGATTCCGTCAAAGACTGCCTGCGCTGCGGCAAATGCAAACCCGTCTGCTCCACCCACGTCCCGCGTGCCAACCTGCTGTACAGCCCGCGCAACAAAATCCTCGGCGTGGGCTTATTGACCGAAGCCTTCTTATACGAAGAACAAACCCGGCGCGGCGTTTCCATCAAACACTTTGAAGAACTGATGGACATCGGCGACCACTGCACCGTGTGCCACCGCTGCGTCAAACCCTGCCCCGTCAACATCGACTTCGGCGACGTAACCGTAGCCGTCCGCAACTACCTTGCCGATTCCGGCCACAAACGCTTTGCGCCTGCAGCTTCAATGGGTATGGCATTCCTAAACGCCACCGGCCCGAAAACCATCAAAGCCCTGCGCGCCGCGATGATACAGACCGGCTTCCCCGCGCAGAACTTTGCCTACAAAATCGGCAAAATCCTGCCTGTCGGCACGAAAAAGCAAAAAGCCGAACCCAAGGCAACCGTCGGCAAAGCCCCGATTAAAGAACAAATTATCCACTTCATCAACCGCCCGCTGCCCAAAAGCGTGCCCGCCAAAACACCGCGCTCCTTATTGGGCATCGAAGACGACAAAAGCATCCCCATCATCCGCAATCCGGCTGCGCCTGAAGATGCCGAAGCCGTGTTCTACTTTCCCGGCTGCGGTTCCGAGCGTTTGTTCAGCCAAATCGGACTCGCCGTCCAAGCCATGCTCTGGCATGTCGGTGTACAAACCGTCCTGCCGCCCGGCTATATGTGTTGCGGCTATCCGCAGGACGCAGGCGGCAACAGGGCAAAAGCCGAGCAAATGAGCACCAACAACCGCGTCGCCTTCCACCGCATGGCGAACACCCTCAACTACCTCGACATCAAAACCGTCGTCGTCAGTTGCGGCACCTGCTACGACCAGCTCGAAAAATACCGCTTCGAAGAAATCTTCCCCGGCTGCCGCATCATCGACATCCACGAATACCTGCTCGAAAAAGGCGTGAAACTGAACGGCGTGAAAGGTCAGCAATACCTCTACCACGACCCCTGCCACACGCCCATCAAAACCATGAACGCCACCCAAATGGCCAGCAACCTCATGGGACAGAAAGTCGTTTTAAGCGACCGCTGCTGCGGCGAGTCCGGCATGTTCGCCGTCAAACGCCCCGACATCGCCACACAAGTCAAGTTCCGCAAACAAGAGGAAATCGAGAAAAACCTCAAAGAACTGCCGCAGGGCGAACCCGTCAAAATGCTCACCTCCTGCCCCGCCTGCCTGCAAGGCTTGAGCCGCTACGCCGACGACAACAATATGCCTGCCGACTACATCGTCATCGAAATGGCGAAACACATCCTCGGCGAAAACTGGCTGGACGAGTTCGTCAAAAAAGCCAACAACGGCGGCGTAGAGAAAGTGTTGCTGTAACAACGGACACGGAAATGCCGTCTGAACGCCGAAAGCCTTCAGACGGCATCGTTTGAACCAAATATAGTGGATTAACAAAAATCAGGACAAGGCGACGAAGCCGCAGACAGTACAAATAGTACGGAACCGATTCACTTGGTGCTTCAGCACCTTAGAGAATCGTTCTCTTTGAGCTAAGGCGAGGCAACACCGTACTGGTTTTTGTTAATCCACTATACCTACCCAAATCATGATTGACAGACAAACAAACGAACCCAACAAAAAACCCGAATCATCCTTGCCCCTATGCAAGGTCTGATAGACGATGTGATGCGCGACCTGCTGACACGGATAGGCGGCTACGACGAATGCGTCAGCGAATTTGTACGCATTACCCATACCGTGCATTCCCGCGCCACATGGTTAAAATACGTCCCCGAAATCGCCAACGGAAACAAAACGTTTTCCGGCACGCCCTGCACCGTCCAGCTTTTGGGCAGCGATGCAGACAATATGGCGGCGAATGCGCTGGAAGCCGTCCGCTTCGGTGCGGACAAAATCGATTTGAACTTCGGCTGCCCCGCTCCCACCGTCAACAAACACAAAGGCGGCGCAATCCTTTTAAAAGAGCCGCAACTGATATTCCATATCGTCAAAACGATGCGCGAACGTTTGCCCGCACATATTCCGCTGACGGGGAAAATGCGGCTCGGCTATGAAGACAAAAGCCCTGCTTTGGAATGCGCCTGTGCGATTGCCGAAGGGGGCGCGTGCGGACTGACCGTACACGCGCGTACCAAAGCCGAGGGTTACGAACCGCCAGCGCATTGGGAATGGATACGCAAAATCCGCGATACCGTCAATATTCCCGTTACCGCCAACGGCGATGTCTTCAGCCTGCAAGACTATATCGGCATCAAAACAATCAGCGGCTGCAACAGCGTGATGCTGGGGCGAGGCGCGGTCATCCGCCCCGATTTGGCGCGCCAAATCAAGCAATACGAGAACGGCGGGCCGGTCAAAGACACGGATTTTGTCGAAGTTTCCACATGGATACGGCTCTTTTTCGATTTATGCCTGGCAAAAGAGGCAAACAATAAATACCCGATTGCCCGTCTTAAGCAATGGCTGGGCATGATGAAAAAAACGTTCGACCCGGCGCAAACGCTGTTTGACCGCGTCCGAACGGTTAAGGATGCGGATGAAGTACGCCGAATCCTAAACGCATTTGAGCATGAGATGAATGTTTGACTGTCTCCCATGCTTCAAAGCAAATGCCGTCTGAAAATCTTTCAGACGGCATTTCATATCTTTATTGCTGCTTTTCTTCCGTATCCGGCGTATTTTTGTTTTTCAGTTTCGCACCCAAGCCCAAACGTCTTTCATAGTCCGATTGGGGGGTATCGTCTTCCTGCATGCCGAATGCGCTGGCATTGACCCACAGCGACAGCAGCGAAACGATAAAGGCGAAAAAGCCGACTACATACCAAAACATTGCCCCTCCCGATTTGTTAAAATCATATCAAATACGGTACTGAATCTACCACAAGCCCATGGTCAAATAAATCTTCTACCCGCATTATTTCATTCATTTACTTTGGAAATAAAAAAGGACACCTGAAAATTTTGCAAAACTTTTCAGATGCCCCGATTTGACGGATTCGAATCAGCCGCCGCACGCACCGCAGCAGCCGCCCTCGCTGTGTCCGCCTTTTTTATCGTCGCTGGCAACGGGCAATTCGACTTCTTCATTTGGTTTTTCTGCATCTTCAGGCAAGTCGTTGACTTTGATTTTAGCAGTTTCGCTCATTTCGCCACCTCATGGAAAACAGTTTAAAAGATTCGGAAATATAGCATGTTTAACCTAAGCATGAAAGGGGGGAGCAGCATAGAAAATGCCGTCTGAAACCGAAGGTCGGCCTTCAGACGGCATTTTACCGCCAAATCAAATATACCGGACTTCGATAATGTCGTATTCGCGTACGCCGCCCGGAGCCTGAACTTCCGCCGTATCTCCTTCTTCCTTGCCGATTAGGGCGCGTGCAATCGGAGAGCCGACATAGATTTTGCCCTGTTTGATATCCGCTTCGTCTTCGCCGACAATTTGGTAGGTAACGTGTTCTTCCGTTTCCAAATCTTCCAGCGTAACCGTCGTACCGAACACGATTTTGCCTTCGGCATGGATTTCGGTCGGATTGATAATGTGGGCAACGGAAAGTTTGTGTTCCAACTCGGAAATGCGGCCCTCGATAAAACCTTGGCGTTCTTTGGCGGCTTCGTATTCGGCGTTTTCGGACAAATCGCCGTGCGATCTGGCTTCGGCAATCGCTTCGATCACTTCGGGGCGTGCCACGCTTTTAAGCTGCTGCAATTCCTGTTTCAGCAATTCCGCACCGCGTACGGTCAGGGGGATTTTTTGCATAAGATCGTATTCTCCATGTTCCGGCACACCGGTTTGCGGCAGGAAGCATCCCGCGTACCGTCTTGCTTTGTGTGTTCGGATATTAAAATAAAAACACAAGCCGCCCGGAAAATCGGCGGCTTGTCTATCGTTGAACAGCGGCTATTCTACCAAATTCTATGAAATTGGCAATCGTGCCGTACCATCCGCAAACGCCATCTGCCCGCAACAAAAGCCGAAAATATGCCGGCAAAAAAATTTTAGAAACAAAAAATTTAAAAATAATCAATTTTCGGCACAAAAAACTAAATTCACGGACTTTAAAACCGAAAATGCCAAACCTGAGATTTTTCAGACGGCATTTGCACCAGTATAATGCAGGCTGTTTTTATCTTTATATTTACGTTTGGCCATGACCGAATCCGTCCGCCTCCCCGCCGCCCGTCTCAAACCTTCCACCGTCGCCCTGCCCGGCTCCAAAAGCATCAGCAACCGCACCCTGCTGCTCGCCGCCCTGTCCGACAATGCTTGCGAAATCCATTCCCTGCTCAAATCCGACGATACCGGCCGTATGCTCGAAGCACTCGATAAACTCGGCGTTGAAATCGAATATCTTGCCGAAGGCCGTCTGAAAGTACACGGCACAGGCGGGCGTTTCCCCAACCGCACTGCCGATTTGTTTTTGGGCAACGCGGGCACGGCGTTCCGTCCGCTGACCGCCGTGCTTGCCGTTTTGGGCGACGATTATCATCTGCACGGCGTGCCTCGTATGCACGAACGCCCCATCGGCGATTTGGTCGATGCGCTGCGGATTGCCGGTGCCGATGTCGAATATCTCGGCAAGGAACACTATCCGCCGCTTCATATCGGCGAACGCCAAGACAACGGCGAACGCGTGATTCCGATTAAAGGCAATGTATCCAGCCAGTTTCTGACCGCCCTTTTGATGGCGTTGCCGCTGACCGGGCAGGCGTTTGAAATCCGTATGGTCGGCGAATTGATTTCCAAGCCCTATATCGACATTACTCTAAAACTGATGGCGCAATTCGGCGTACAGGTTGCCAATGAAAACTACCGCGTCTTCAAAATTCCCGCCGATGCGCACTACCACGCGCCCGAACACTTGCACGTCGAAGGCGATGCCTCCGGCGCGTCCTACTTCCTCGCAGCCGGTTTGATTGCCGCCACGCCTATCCGCGTTACCGGTATCGGCGCAAACAGCATACAGGGCGATGTCGCCTTTGCCTGCGAACTGGAAAAAATCGGTGCAAACGTGGTTTGGGGCGAAAACTTCGTCGAAGTCTCGCGCCCGAAAGAACGTGCCGTCCAAGCCTTTGATTTGGATGCGAACCATATCCCCGATGCCGCCATGACCCTCGCCATCGTCGCGCTTGCCACAGGGCAAACCTGCACGCTGCGCAATATCGGTTCGTGGCGCGTCAAGGAAACCGACCGCATTGCCGCAATGGCGAACGAGTTGCGCAAACTCGGTGCAAAAGTCGCCGAAGAAGCCGAAGCAATTCACATCACCCCGCCCGAAACGCTGACACCCGACGCTGTCATCGACACTTACGACGACCACCGCATGGCAATGTGTTTCTCGCTGGTTTCCCTGTTGGGCGTACCCGTCGTCATCAACGACCCGAAATGCACCCATAAAACCTTCCCGACTTATTTCGACGTGTTCTCATCGCTGACCGAAACAGCGGAATAAGATGGAAAAATGCCGTCTGAAACCCGAAACAGGGCTTCAGACGGCATTTGTGTATTCGCGGACGGCGGGTTTTAAATCTGTTCCAATTCCATATTCAAAACAGCCTGTTCCTGTTTGGCTCGGAAGTCTGCCAGTTTTTGCGCCAGTTCGGGGTTTTCGTTGGCCAGCATGGAGATGGCGAACAATGCGGCATTGGCCGCGCCTGCCTCGCCGATGGCGAATGTGGCGACAGGTACGCCTTTGGGCATTTGTACAATCGATAAAAGCGAATCTTCGCCGCGCAGGTACTTGCTGGGGACGGGTACGCCCAAAACGGGGACGGTGGTCTTGGCAGCAACCATACCGGGTAAATGCGCCGCGCCGCCCGCACCCGCGATGATGGCTTTGATGCCGCGCGCCCGTGCGGTTTCGGCGTATTGGAACATTAAATCCGGAGTGCGGTGTGCGGAAACGACGCGCGCCTCATATTCTACGCCGAACTCTTCAAGAAACTGCGCTGCCTGCCGCATAACGGGCCAATCGCTGTTGCTGCCCATGATGATGCCGATTTGTATCATAAATCCTCCTTGATGCGGATGGGGTAAAAAGCGGAAAAATGGAAAAACTATCGTTTGCGTATGGCTGAGGCGGCACGTTTTGCCGCCGGGCTGCTGGGATAGGTCTGTATCAGGCTGAGCCAAGTCGCCCTTGCAATGTCTTTCTGCTGCAACCTGTATTGGCATTCGCCGATTTTGAACATGGCTTCGGGCGCGGTTGGGCTGTCTTTGAAACGGTTGGCGTAACGCCCTCCGATTTCGATGACGGATTCGCAGTTGCCCATACGCGCCCTGCTTTGCAGCAACAGGTACATACTGCGTTGCGCGATGCTACCGCCATCTCCGCCGTCCGCGCCTTTCAACAGGGCGGCTGCGGCAGCGAACCTGCCGCTTTTATAGTGTTTGAGTGCCTGATTGTAGAGGTTTTGTGCGGTTTCGACGGTATGTGCGGATGCGCTGCCGCCTTCGGTATTGAGGTAATGCTCTTTCAATTTGCGGTCGTCGAGTTTTTGGACGTATGTCCTGCCGGAAGGGTGTGTTTTCGCATGCTCCAGTGCTTTGACTTTGCCGTTTAAGGTTTCCACTTCGTTCGACAGGCGGATAATCCTGTTTTCCAGATAATCCAAACGGTCTTGTAGAGTGGGAACGGGATAGGGAATGCCGTCTGAAGCATTTTCCCGTGTCGACATTTCGGTTTGGCTGCCTGCCGGAACGGGTGAAACGGAAGCACAGGCGGCAGACACAGACAGCCAAATGATAAAAAGCGGTAATTTGGTCTTCATTATTTTTTCAGAAGCAGGGTCAAGCCGTCGCCGACGGGCAGGGTGAGGGGGATGATGCGCGGGTCGTTCGGCAGGTTTTGATTAAAATCTTTGAGGATGCCGACACTGGGCGGCGCGTCGGAAGCCGCTTCGCGCATCACCCTTCCGTTCAGCAAAATATTGTCGATGGCGATGATGCCGCCTTGACGGACGAGGTTGAGGCAACGCTCGAAATATTGCGGCGTGGGCGGTTTGTCTGCGTCTATCAGTGCCAAATCGTAGCTTCCGGCTTTACCCTGTGCAATCAAATCATCCAATGTCAGCAATGCGGGTTGCAGGTGCAGGCTGATTTTATGTGCCACACCGGCCTCGTTCCAAACCTGACGCGCCGTATCGGTAAAGGTTACATTGATGTCGCAGGCGGTAATCCGCCCGTGTTCTGGCAACGCCAATGCAAGCGCGGTGCTGCTGTATCCGGTAAACACGCCGACTTCCAGATATTTTTCCGCGCGAATCAGCTTTGCCAGCCAAACCAAAACCGCCGCCTGTTCGCGCGCAATCGCCATTTTGCCCATACGGTGATGCTCGGTCTTCTCACGCAGCCGCGTCAAAACGGGATGTTCGGGTTCGCCGATGCTGTTCAGATAGTTTTGCAGGTCCGGTGCGACATTGGACAGATTGGTCGTCATTTCGGCGGGTTCAGTCTTGGTAATAGGTATAAGGTTTTTTCGCTACTTTTGCCGCCTCGAAGTTTTCCTGTTCTTCGGGATTGAGTTCGACATCCCACAAAAGCCCCCTGTTTTCCAAACGCTGCTGTTCCAACTCAGGTTTTTCTTCAATCAGGCGGTTGAGGAATTGTGTGGCATCGGATTGGTAGTGATACATCTTTGTGCTCCAATTTTACGGAATATGGCGTGATTATACTGGTATTTTCCAAACGGGATAAACGGCTTTTATCAAGAATACGGGCAGAAAGATAAGGGGTTTTATTATAGAATAAGACGTTTTTTGCAACGGAAGCCCGCCTTATGTCCCGAATCGCCGCCCTGCCCGACCATCTTGTTAACCAAATCGCCGCCGGCGAAGTGGTCGAACGCCCTGCCAACGCCTTGAAAGAAATCGTTGAAAACAGTATCGATGCAGGCGCAACGGCGATTGAAGTCGAGCTGGCGGGCGGCGGCATCCGCCTGATTCGCGTCAGCGACAACGGCGGCGGCATCCACCCCGACGACATCGAACTTGCGCTCCACCGCCACGCCACCAGCAAAATCAAAACCTTAAACGATTTGGAACACGTCGCCAGTATGGGCTTTCGCGGCGAAGGTTTGGCAAGCATCGCCTCCGTCAGCCGCCTGACCCTGACCAGCCGTCAGAACGACAGTTCGCACGCGACCCAAGTCAAAGCCGAAGACGGCAAACTCAGCAGCCCCACCGCCGCCGCCCACCCCGTCGGCACCACCATCGAAGCCGCCGAACTCTTCTTCAATACCCCCGCGCGGCGCAAGTTCCTCAAATCCGAAAATACAGAATACGCCCACTGCGCCACCATGCTCGAACGCCTCGCGCTGGCGCATCCGCACATTGCCTTCTCGCTCAAACGCGACGGCAAACAAGTGTTCAAACTCCCGACCCAAAGCCTGCACGAACGTATTGCCGCCATTGTCGGCGATGATTTTCAGACGGCATCATTGGAAATCGACAGCGGCAGCGGCGCATTGCGGCTCTATGGCGCGATTGCCAAGCCGACTTTTGCCAAAGGCAAAACCGACAAACAATACTGCTTCGTCAACCATCGTTTTGTCCGCGACAAAGTCATGCTCCATGCCGTCAAGCAGGCATACCGCGACGTATTGCACAACGCCCTCACCCCTGCTTTCGTCCTCTTTCTCGACCTGCCGCCCGAAGCCGTGGATGTCAACGTCCACCCGACCAAAACCGAAATCCGCTTCCGCGACAGTCAGCAGGTGCATCAACTTGTGTTCCACACACTCAACAAAGCCCTTGCCGACACACGCGCCGACCTGACCGAAAGCGTCAGCAACGCGGGCGAAGTGTTGCACGATATTACCGGCGTTACGCCTGCACCAATGCCGTCTGAAAACGACAGCGAAAATCTGTTTAATCGCGCATCCAACTACCCGACAGGCAACAAACCCGATACACGCAATGCCTTCGGCTCGTCAGGCAAAACCGCGCCTATGCCCTATCAGTCCGCATATGCGCCGCAACAACGCAGCCTGCCCCTGCGCGAAAGCCGCGCGGCCATGAATACTTACGCCGAACTCTACAAAAAAACCGACGACATCGACCTTGAGTTGAGCCGATTCGAGCAGGCACGTTTCGGCAATATGCCGTCTGAAACGCCTGCTCCCAAAACAGATACGCCGCTTTCAGACGGCATCCCGTCCCAATCCGAACTGCCGCCGCTCGGTTTTGCCATCGCCCAATTATTGGGCATCTACATTCTTGCCCAAGCCGAAGACAGCCTGTTGCTCATCGATATGCACGCCGCCGCCGAACGCGTCAACTACGAAAAAATGAAACGCCAACGTCAGGAAAACGGCAGGCTGCAAAGCCAACGCCTGCTTATTCCCGTAACCTTTGCCGCGTCCCACGAAGAATGCGCCGCCCTTGCCGACTACGCCGAAACACTGGCAGGCTTCGGGCTGGAACTGTCCGATATGGGCGGCAACACCCTCGCCGTTCGTGCCGCGCCCGCAATGTTGGGCAAAGCCGATGTCGTCTCCCTCGCCAAAGACGTATTAAACGAATTCGCCCAAGTCGGCAGCAGCCAAACCATCGAAGAACACGAAAACCGCATCCTCGCCACCATGTCCTGCCACGGCTCCGTCCGCGCCGGCCGCCGGCTTACCCTGCCGGAAATGAACGCGCTGCTGCGCGATATGGAAAACACGCCGCGCAGCAACCAGTGCAACCACGGCAGGCCGACTTGGGTCAAACTGACTTTGAAAGAATTGGACGCACTGTTCTTACGCGGACAGTAAGCCGAAAGTGCTAGAATACGCCGCCCGAGACCGCCGTTCAGACGGCATTCCGACGCACCGACAGAAACATCACGACCGAAACCAAGAGAAAAATATGGCCTATCAAGTTCTCGCCCGAAAATGGCGGCCCAAAACCTTTGCCGACTTAGTCGGTCAGGAACACGTCGTCAAAGCCTTGCAAAACGCCCTGGACGAAGGCAGGCTGCACCACGCCTACCTGCTAACCGGTACGCGCGGCGTAGGCAAAACCACCATCGCCCGCATCCTTGCCAAAAGCCTCAACTGCGAAAACGCGCAACACGGCGAACCTTGCGGCGTGTGCGAAAGCTGTACGCAGATCGATGCTGGACGCTATGTCGACCTGCTGGAAATCGACGCCGCCTCCAACACAGGCATCGACAACATCCGCGAAGTCTTGGAAAACGCCCAATACGCGCCGACTGCCGGCAAATACAAAGTCTATATCATCGACGAAGTGCATATGCTTTCCAAAAGCGCGTTCAACGCCATGCTCAAAACGCTGGAAGAGCCGCCCGAACACGTCAAATTCATCCTTGCCACGACCGATCCGCATAAAGTTCCCGTTACCGTCTTGAGCCGCTGCCTGCAATTTGTCTTGCGCAACATGACTTCGCAGCAGGTTGCCGACCACCTCGCCCACGTCCTCGACAGCGAAAAAATTGCCTACGAACCCCCCGCCCTGCAACTTTTGGGACGCGCCGCCGCCGGATCGATGCGCGATGCCTTAAGCCTGCTCGACCAAGCCATCGCCATGGGTTCGGGCAGCGTTGCCGAACAAGACGTCCGCCAAATGATCGGCGCGGTCGATAAACAATACCTTTACGAACTGCTGACAGGCATCGTCAACCAAGACGGCGAAGCCCTGCTGGTAAAAGCGCAGGAAATGGCTGCGTGTGCCGTCGGCTTTGACAATGCCTTGGGCGAACTGGCCATGCTGCTGCAACACCTCGCCTTGATACAGGCGGTTCCCTCCGCTTTGGCACACGACGACCCTGATCGCGGTGTGCTGTTGCCGCTGAGCCAGGCACTCAGCGGCGAACAAATCCAGCTTTATTATCAATGCGCCATCCGCGGCAAACAGGATTTGAGCCTTGCACCCGACGAATACGCGGGCTTCGTCATGACCCTGCTGCGTATGCTGGCGTTTACACCGTTAGCGGCAGCTTCATGTGATGCAAATGCCGTGATTGAAAATACAGAATTAAAATCCCCGTCGGCACAAGCCGCCGAAAAGGAGACGGCCGCAAAAAAGCCGCTTCCCTCTAAGGCAGAAACCGCCCAAACATCCGTTCAGACTGCATCCGCGCCTGCAATGCCGTCTGAAAACAAGGTTGCCGAATCGGCTTCCGCTCAGGAAAACAACGATATTCCGCCTTGGGAAAATGCGCCGAACGATGCAGAAACCGTATCGGACGTGCCCGTGCAAGAGTTAGCGGAAAGCATTCAAACAAACTCTGAAACAACAGAGGCAAACCGCCCTTCCGCAAACAAAGCAGAAACATCGGCTGAAAATCAAGTTTCCAAGAACGAAGCAGCCGACAACGAAACCGGAGCTTCCTTGTCCGAAGTGCTGTCTGAAAACTCCATTCAGACAACACCGAATGATGAAGCCGTTGAAACGGAAGCATTTGCGCACGAAGCCCCAGCAGAACCTTTCTACGATTACGGCTTTCCGGATGATGGCTACCCCGTAGAAGACGGCGCAGAAATGCCTCCACCGCCGGATTGGGAATACGCCGCCCCTGCCGATGCGGAAGAAGAAGAGGCGGAAGAAGAGGCGGAAGAAGAAAACAACGACGACGAAGGCAGCAACGACGAAGACGGTACGCAATTCGCCCCGCCTCCTGAGTTTTCCACCGAAAACTGGGCGGCAATCGTCCGACATTTCGCCCGCAAACTCGGCGCAGCGCAAATGCTGGCGCAACACGCCGCATGGACGCAATACGATGCGGGCAGCCATCTGATGATGCTTTCGCTGACCGACGAAGCCCGCGCCACGACCAACAAAGAGCGGCTCGACAAAATCAGAACCACGCTTGCCGAAGCCTACGGCCTGCCGTTGAAGTTGCAAACCGAGCCCTGGCGCGACGACGCAGGCTGGGAAACTCCGGACATGCGCCGCCGGCGCATCCAACTTGAAGGCAGGCGGCAGGCACAGGATTTGCTCGAAGCCGACGAAACCGCACGTCGGATTTTGCAGGCTTTTGAAGCCGTATGGGAACCTGAATCTCTGGAATTGGCTGCAAACCGACCGTAAACAGATATAATGCCGTCTGAACACTTTCAGACGGCATTGCCGTTTCCCTCATTCATTCAAACACAAACAGGAGTATTCAGTATGTTCGGAAAAGCCGGATTGGGCGGCCTGATGAAACAGGCGCAGCAAATGCAGGAAAACATGAAAAAAGCGCAAGCGAAACTTGCCGAAACCGAAGTAGAAGGCGAAGCAGGCAACGGCTTGGTTAAAGTCGTGATGACCTGTTCCCACGTCGTCCGCAAAATCGACATCAGCCCCGAACTGATTCAGGAAGCCGCAGACGACAAAGAAATGCTCGAAGACCTTATCCTTGCCGCGTTCAATGCCGCCTCCGACAAAGCTGAAGAAACCACCGGCAAAACCATGGGTGCGTTCACCCAAGGGCTGCCTGCAGGCATGGGCGACTTCTTCCGCTGATCCGACTGACGCTGCAAAAATATAAATGCCGTCTGAAACCTTGTTCAGACGGCATTTTCCGTTTGACAGAGAATACGCGTGCGGATACTGTCGGTATATTAAACAAAATTTTCCTTTAAGCACCATGCTTTCCAGATTACAACAAAACCTCACACCCAAACAGGCGACCGCCGTCGGGCTGCTTGCCGTCGCCTTTTGGAGTTCGGTCATCGGACTCATCCGCACCGTCAGCCTGCACATGGGTGCGGTCGGCGGCGCGGCGATAATGTACAGTCTGGCAACCGTGTTGATTTTGATGATTTTCGGCAAACCGAATCTGAGCCGCTTCAGCAAGAGCTACCTGTTTTGGGCCAGCCTTTTCTTCGTCGGGTGCGAACTGTGCCTGTCGCTGTCCGTCGGTTTCGCCCAAAACGCCCGCCAAACCGTCGAGGTCGGCATGGTCAATTATTTGTGGCCGACCTTTACCATTATTGGCGCCGTCCTGTTCAACAGGCAGCCGGCGAAATGGTGGATTGCCTTAGGCTTTATCCTGTCTTTCGCCGGTATCGCCGTCGTATTGGGCGGAGAAGGTGGATTTTCCGTCTCCGGAATGATAGCCAACATACGCACCAATCCGACAAGCTACATCATGGCGCTTTCGGACGCGCTGTTTTGGGCGGCATACTGTACGCTGACCGCACGCGCCAAAGCACAGGGCAATGCCGTCGGCTTCTTCTTCCTGCTCGTATCCTGCATCCTGTGGGCAAAATATTTTTCAGACGGCATCGACAGCCTGAATTTCGACACTGCCTCCCTGCTCTATACCGTCTCCGCCGCATCCTGTCTGGGTTTGGGTTACGCCGTTTGGAACATCGGCATCTCGAGCGGCAACATGACCGTCCTGGCAGGCGCATCCTATTTCATCCCGATTTTCTCCGCCATGATTTCATCCATGCTGCTACATACACCACTGCCCGTCGAATTTTGGCAGGGCGCAGTTATGGTCTGCTTCGGCTCGTCCGTCTGCTGGCTGGCAACACGAAGCGGTAAGAAAACTTAGGCGGCTGTCCGAACCCATACTCGAAACGGAAAATGCCGTCCGAACCCCGACAAAACGGTTTCAGACGGCATGACGTATCAAGAAAAACGGCACTCTTTGGCGGAAGTGCCGTTTTTTCTTGATTTCAAACCTTATTCTTCGGGACGTTCGCCGTCGGTTTCGTCCTGTGTCCCTTCGGTGATGTGCATTTCTACGCCGTTGAGGGCGCGGATTTTTGCGTCGATTTCATTGGCGACTTCGGGATTTTCCTTCAGCCAGACGCGGACGTTGTCTTTGCCCTGACCGATTTTTGCGCCGTTGTAGCTGTACCACGCGCCGGATTTGTTGATGATGTCGTTTTTCACGCCGATGTCGATCAATTCGCCCTCCCAACTGATGCCTTCTCCGTAGAGGATGTCAAACTCTGCCTGACGGAACGGGGGGGCGACTTTGTTTTTGATGACTTTGACGCGGGTTTCGTTGCCCAATACTTCTTCGCCTTTTTTGATGGATCCGGTGCGGCGGATGTCGAGGCGGACGGAAGAATAGAATTTCAGCGCGTTGCCGCCGGTGGTGGTTTCGGGGCTGCCGAACATTACGCCGATCTTCATCCGGATTTGGTTGATGAACACAACCAGCGTGTTGGTTTTTTTGATGTGCCCAGTCAGTTTGCGCAAAGCCTGGCTCATCAGGCGCGCCTGCAGTCCGACATGGCTGTCCCCCATATCGCCTTCGATTTCGGCTTTGGGGACGAGTGCGGCGACGGAATCGACGACTACCATATCTATGCCGCCCGAACGGACGAGTGTGTCGCAGATTTCCAAAGCCTGTTCGCCGGTATCGGGCTGGGACAGGTAAAGCTCTTCGACTTTTACGCCGAGTTTGCGGGCGTAAACGGGATCAAAGGCGTGTTCGGCATCGACAAAGGCGCACACGCCGCCGTTTTTCTGGCATTGGGCGACGGCTTCGAGGCAGAGGGTGGTTTTGCCGGAGGATTCGGGACCGAAGATTTCGACGATGCGCCCGCGCGGCAGGCCGCCGACTCCGAGGGCGAGGTCTAATCCGAGCGATCCGGTGGAAATGACTTCGAGGTTTTCTTCCTGCTGGCTGCCGTCCATTTTCATGATGGCGCCTTTGCCGAAACTTTTTTCGATTTGCGCCAGTGCGGCGGCAAGGGCTTTGCTTTTGTCGTCTGACATTGGGGTTACTCCGGAACAAATGCGGTATGTGGGATGCGGCGCAACACGGGCTGCGGCGCGGGATGTGATGGGCGGCTATTATCGCATGTTTCCCTTTTGGGGACTACCGTCCGCTTCGGCGCAAATGCCGTCTGAAACGGTTCAGACGGCATTTGGGAAGCGTGCGTCAGGCGATTTCGAGCCACATGACCTGATAGGGCTGAAGCGTCAAATCCTGATTCAGGCTGACAGTTTTGCCACCGATGAGGTCGTGCGCCTTGAAGGGCATGGCTTGCAGGGTATGCGCGGTAACGGTTTGCGGATATTCGCTGAAGTTACCGAATGCCAAAAGCGCATTGTTGCGGATGTAGCCGATGATGTGCTTGTTGTTGGTGTTGAATGTAACCAGCCTGCCGCCGTCGAAGCGCGGATTGCTTTGGCGGACGGCAATCATATGGCGCAAGCCCTGATAGATTTGCCCGGCTGCGGTCGACGGATCGTTGCGTTGCGCGTACAGGGCTTCGTTGTAGCGCGGACGGTGCGCCCAACGGCTGTCGTCGCTCTTATTGCTGTCTTGCGACCAGTCGTCGTCATTGAGCGTACCCACTTCGTCGCCTAGGTAAATCAGCGGCAGACCGCCGGTACTCAAAGCAATGCTGTACAAGAGTTTGATGCGGTCAACGGCGTGGGGATCGTCTTGCGCCAAGCCGACCAATGCCGCGGCTGTACCACTGACACGGCAGTCGCCTGTGCTTGGGTTGTATTGGAACGGTACGCCACGAGCGAAGCTGCCGTCGAAACGGTTGACGAAGAAGCGGTTGAGGAATTGGCGGTGGTCGTAGCCGCTTATGCCCAGATATGCCGCGTCTTCATCGGCAAACGTCCAGCCGATGTCGTCGTGGCTGCGGACGTAGTTGACCCAGGCGGTATGCTCGGGCAGGTTGTGGCGGTAGGTCAGCGCCTGATGGAGCAGGTTGACTTCGCGCGTGGCAAGGGTGTTCCACAACAATGCCATTTGCAGGGGGTTGTAACCGATTTGGCATTCGTCCTGCCCGATGTATTGGACGACTTGGTCGGGGTGGACGATGGCTTCGGATTTGAAGAACACGGCGGGCGCGGCAATACGCATAACGGCATTGAACGCGCGGATGAGGGCGTGCGCCTGCGGCAGGTTTTCGCAGCTTGTCCCCATTTGTTTCCAAATAAAGGCAACCGCATCCATACGCAGGATGTCAACGCCCAAGTTGGCAAGGAACAGCATTTCGCCCGCCATTGCGCGGAATACCCACGGGTTGCTGTAATTCAAGTCCCATTGGAAGGAATTGAAGGTCGTCCACACCCAGCGTCCGTCTTCCAGTTGCGAGAAGCCGCCCGGGTGCTGGTCGGGGAAGATTTCGCGCAGGGTGCGGTCGTATTGGTCGGGCATCCGGCGGTCGGGGAAAATATAGTAGAAATTGTCGAAAAGCGGGTCGCCGGCGGCGCAGCGTTGCGCCCATTCGTGTTCGTTGGAGGTGTGGTTGAAGATAAAATCGACGACGGCGGAAATGCCGGCTTCGTGCAGCGCAGCAATGACTTCGCGCAAGTCGCCTATTGTGCCCAGTGCCGGATTGACATCGCGGTAGCTGCTGACCGCATAGCCGCCGTCGCTTTTGCCTTCAGGGCATTTAAACAGCGGCATCAGGTGCAGATAAGTCAAACCAAGCTCTTGAAAATAAGGAATTTTATCTTTCAAGCCCTTCAAATCGCCGGCAAACAAATCAACGTAGCACACGCCGCCGACTTGTTTGTTGGACAAAATCCAATCGGGGTTGTTTTCGCGCGCGATATCGATATCTTTTAAGGATGAGTTGCGTTGGGAATAGCTTTGCCATGCCTGCGCCAGCAGCATTTCCAGCATAGGCAGCAGGGCTTCGTTGTTGCCGTACACGCTGTCGAGTTCGTTCATCAGTTTGGGGAAATGCGTATCCATGCGGCGCGAAAACTGCCGCCAGTCTTCGGATTTTTCGATGCCGGCGCGCTGTTCGGGCGTGTAGATGTCCAAGATGCGTGTTTTGAGGTACTGTAAAATCAAACCGACTTGCTGCGTGGGGGTCAACATGATGCCTGCTCCGATTCTGAAGTTTCCGACCGGCGGTCTGCCGCCGTATCCTGCAAATGCCGTGTAGGGCGTGTCGTGCAATCATACTGCAAGAACTGCGGACTGACTAGAAAAGACAGGGCTTGTGCCAAGTCTGCATTCCGATATGCGGATGCTGCTTGATTCATATCAAGCCGGCCGCACAGAAATGCCGTCTGAAACATTGCCTGTGCCTTTGCTATAATTGCGTCTTTACCGTTCCTTTCAGCCGCAACAACCGCCATGCACACCAGCCTGACCGTCAAAAACACCGTTATCGGAAGCGGACGCACCAAAATCGCCGTGCCGCTTGTCGCCCGCGATGCCGCCGTACTTTCCGCCGTACTTGACCAAATCAAAAACCTGCCCTTCGATATCGTCGAGTTCCGCGCCGATTTTTTGGAATGCGCGGGCAGCATCGGCGAAGTATTGCGCCACACGCAGACCGTCCGCGACGCGCTGCCCGACAAGCCGCTGCTGTTTACGTTCAGACGGCATGGCGAAGGCGGCTCGTTCCCGTGTTCGGACGATTATTATTTTGAACTGCTCGACTCGCTGATTGAAAGCCGCCTGCCCGACATTATCGATATCGAGCTTTTTTCCGGCGAAACCGCCGTCCGGCGCGCCGTGGCGCATGCTCAAAAAAACGGCATCGCCGCCCTGCTCTGCAATCATGAGTTTCACCGCACGCCGCCGCAAGAAGAAATCGTATGCCGTCTGAAACAGATGGAGGACTGCGGCGCGGACATCTGCAAAATTGCGGTGATGCCGCAAAGCGCGGAAGACGTGCTGACTTTGCTTTCTGCCACGCTCAAAGCGAAAGAGCTTGCCACCAAACCGATTGTTACGATGTCGATGGGGCAAAAGGGGGCGGTCAGCCGCCTTGCCGGACAGGTGTTCGGCTCAAGCATCACGTTCGGTTCGGGAACGCAAAACTCCGCGCCGGGGCAAATCGGCGTATCCGCCCTCCGTGCGGCACTCGACTGCCTCGAAAGCGGCGCAGACTGATTTCAGACGGCATCAAAACATGATGAAACTCAATCCCCAACAGCTCGAAGCCGTCCGCTACCTCGGCGGCCCCCTGCTCGTCCTTGCAGGCGCGGGCAGCGGAAAAACCGGCGTGATTACTCAAAAAATCAAGCATTTGATTGTCAATGTCGGCTATCTGCCGCATACCGTCGCCGCGATTACCTTTACCAACAAAGCCGCTGCGGAAATGCAGGAGCGCGTCGCCAAAATGCTGCCCAAATCGCAAACGCGCGGGCTGACAATTTGCACGTTCCATTCTTTGGGCATGAAGATTTTGCGCGAAGAGGCGAACCATATCGGTTACAAAAAAAACTTCTCCATCCTCGACTCTACCGACAGCGCGAAAATCATCGGCGAACTCTTAGGCGGTACGGGCAAAGAAGCCACATTCAAAGCGCAACATCAAATTTCCCTTTGGAAAAACGATTTAAAAACGCCTGAAGATGTCGTTCAGACGGCATCGAACATTTGGGAACAACAAACCGCACGCGTGTATGCGAGCTATCAGGAAACCTTACAAAGCTATCAGGCAGTGGACTTCGATGACTTAATCCGCCTGCCTGCCGTGCTGTTGCAGCAAAACAGCGAAGTGCGCAACAAATGGCAGCGGCGGCTGCGTTATCTGCTGGTTGACGAATGCCAAGATACGAATACCTGCCAATTTACGTTGATGAAACTTCTGACCGGCGCGGAAGGGATGTTTACCGCCGTCGGCGACGACGACCAGTCCATCTACGCATGGCGCGGCGCGAACATGGAAAACCTGCGCAAAATGCAGGAAAACTATCCGCAGATGAAGGTCATCAAACTGGAGCAAAACTACCGCTCCACCGCGCGGATTCTCAAAATCGCCAACAAAGTCATCGAGAACAACCCCAAGCTGTTTACCAAAAAACTTTGGTCGCAATTGGGCGAAGGCGATCCCGTCAAAGTCGTTGCCTGCCAAAACGAGCAGCACGAAGCCGACTGGGTCGTCAGCCAAATCGTCAAACAAAAACTCATCGGCGGCGACAAAACCCAATACGCCGATTTCGCCGTGTTATACCGCGGCAAGCATCAGGCGAGGATTTTCGAGAAAGCATTGCGCGGCGCGCGCATCCCCTACCGTCTCTCCGGCGGACAAAGCTTTTTCGACAAAGCCGAAATCAAAGACGTGTTGTCTTATGTGCGGCTGCTTGCCAACCCCAACGACGATCCCGCCTTTCTGCGTGCCGTTACCACGCCCAAACGCGGCATCGGCGATGTCACGCTGGGCAAGCTCAACACTTACGCGCACGAACACGAATGCAGCCTGTATGAAGCCGCACAAAACGAAGAAGCCCTTGCCACGCTGAACAATACCAACCGCCAACACCTGCAAGCCTTTATTGATATGTTCGGCAGCTACCGCGCCAAAGCGGAAACCGGCGAAGCAGGCGAGTTCATCAACAGCCTGCTCGAAGAAATCGACTATGAAAACCATTTGATGCAAAACGAAGAAGGCAAGGCCGGCGAAATCAAATGGCGCAATGTCAGCGATTTGGTATCATGGTTTGCACGAAAAGGCGGGGAAGACGGCAAAAACATCATCGAACTCGCCCAAACCGTCGCCTTGATGACGCTTTTGGAAGGAAAAGACGAAGAAGAAACCGATGCCGTCTCGCTATCCACGCTACACGCCGCCAAAGGTTTGGAGTATCCGTATGTTTTCCTTGTCGGTTGCGAAGAAGGCGTTTTGCCGCACAACGACAGTATCGAAGAGGGCAACGTCGAAGAAGAACGCCGCCTGATGTACGTCGGCATCACCCGCGCCAAACGCCAACTCACACTGACCCACTGCGTCAAACGCAAAAAACAAGGCATATGGCAGTTCCCCGAACCCAGCCGATTCATAGACGAAATGCCGCAGGAAGATTTGAAAATCCTGGGGCGCAAAGGCGGCGAACCGATTGTCAGCAAAGAAGAAGGCAGACGCAACCTTGCCGATATAATCGGAAGGCTCGACAGCATGAAAAAAAGCGGCGCGGCGGATTAAACCGGAGCCGCAATGCCGTCTGAAGGCTTCAGACGGCATATTTTTTGGACGGCGCGCGTAAAGCGGTTTACGCCCACAAATCCTGCTGCTGGTTTTTCGGCACAAGATGCCCCACGCCGATACCGATAAGGCGGAACGCGTCTTCCGTCTGCGGCGGGACGCGCGCCATCAACATTTGCACAGCCTGCAGCAGAGCTACGCAGTCGGGCAATACGGAGGAATAAGTCAGCGTGCGCGTGATGATGCGGAAATCGTAGGTCTTCAGCTTGAGCGTTACGCTTTGGGCTTCGACGTTTTTGCGCGTGATTTGCCGCCACAGGTCTTCGGCAAGATGGGGCAGGTGTCCGGCAGCCTGCTCGAGCGGCAGGTCTTCGGGCAGGGTGATTTCTGTGGAGATTTGGAGGCGTTCGCGTTCGGCTTTGACGGGGCGTTCGTCCGTACCGCGCGCCAAATCATAGAGGCGGTAGCCGTAGCGTCCGAAATGGTTTAAGAGCTCGCCGCGCTCGAAACGGCGCAAGTCGCCCGCCGTCTGCATACCCAGCGACTGCATTTTTTTCAGCGTTACCTTGCCCACTCCGGGGATTTTGCCCAAAGGCAGGGTTTCCAAAAATGCCATGACTTTTTGCGGCGGCAACACAAACTGCCCGTTCGGCTTGCGCCAGTCCGACGCGATTTTCGCCAGAAATTTGTTCGGCGCGATGCCTGCGGATGCGGTCAAACCCGTTTCCGCAAAAATGGCGGCACGGATTTCTTTAGCAACTTCGCTGGCGTAAGGGATGTTTTTGAAATTACGGGTAACGTCAAGATAGGCTTCGTCCAGCGACAGGGGTTCGATTAAATCGGTATAACGCCTGAATACGGCGTGAATCTGCGCGGAAACCTGACGGTACAAGTCGAAATGCGGCGGCACATACACCGCTTGCGGACACAGCCTTTTCGCCGTTGCCACCGACATCGCGGAATGCAGCCCGAACTGCCGTGCCTCATACGATGCGGCGCAAATCACCGAACGCGCGCCCTCCCACGCGACGACCACCGGCCGCCCTTTCAAATGCGGCTGTTCGCGCAGCTCTACCGATGCGTAGAATGCGTCCATGTCGATGTGGATAATTTTGCGTGAAGACATCGGCTCTTCTGAGGATAAAAGGGATATTCTACTGCCGGCATCGGGCAAATTCCAAATATACTAACAGGTTAAATACAAAAAAGTTGGCTGGATTAATTTTGGAAACTTATAAAAATAATGGTTTTATCAAGCAGAAAGAAACAATAATGGAAATTATGATATCGTAAGAAAAAGATTATCTGAAAAAATATTACCAAAATACAAGCAATATATTGATTCACTTAGATAATACTGGTGCCGGATTTAAAATTCAGCAGCGTAGAAAACAAATCAGAGCACAAATTTCAGCCAGACAATTGAGAAGATAAAAGATGAATAAAAATATACTTTATATATTTTCTTTATTAATCGCTATTGTTATTTTTTTTATATTTGAAAAGAATGTAATAAGAAAAATAAGTTTTGATTATAATAAAAAAGAATTCTTAATTAGTGATATAACGAACTTTAACTGGGATTATGTAAAACTGTATATAATCAATTCAGATTTCCAAAAAATTGTTTTTTATTATAAAGGTAAGATAGTTTTTGAGGAATTAATAGAACTAGACAGAGAAGGGAATGTTTTACCTCAATATCTATTTGATTCAGATTTGGAAAATATTGAATATTACGAATGTGATTACAAGAATGGCAAGATGCAACTTTTAAAAAAAGAAAAATCACATTTTTCTGATGAATATTTTTATTATTATAAACCTATAAACTGTAGACCGAAACTTTTGTAAAACTATCCGTCGTCATTACTGCCTAGTCGGTAATGCATTTTTTAGTAGTATTTGAAAAAGTATGATGATAAAAACGGTCAAGCCTAATTTTTTCATAAAATCCAGCAGAGCAAGGCAGAAAAAACACCCAAATTGGCTATAATCCCGACAAACACACTCAAGGACAACAACATGGCAGCCTCGCCCGAAGCAAAATTCACCGAAGAAAAGATTTTGTGGGTCAAACACCACACGCCGAAACTCATCACTTTCGCCATCAGCCGTCCCGAATCCTACCGTTTTAAAGCCGGACAATTCTCCCGACTCGGTTTCTACGAAGGTGAAGGCTTTATTTGGCGTGCCTACTCCATCGTTTCCGCAGAATATGCCGACACGCTCGAATATTTTGCCGTACTCATCCAAGACGGCCCCATGTCGGCCCGTTTCGCCAAAATGCAACAGGGCGACACCATCCTGCTTGATAAAAATGCCACCGGCTTCCTCCTGCCCGAACGCTTCCCCGACGGCAAGGATTTGGTGATGCTCTGCACCGGCTCCGGCATCGCCCCCTTCCTTTCCATTCTCGAACAACCCGAAATCCGGCAGCGTTTCGATACCGTCAACCTGATACATTCCGTATCTTTTCCCGAAGAATTGATTTTCAACGACCGGCTCGCCGCATTGGCCGAACATCCCCTGGTAGGCGAATACGGACACTCGTTCCGTTTCGTCCCTGTTACCACCCGTGCCGCCAACCCCTCGGGCTTAAGCGGAAAACGCATTCCGGAACTCTTGAAAAACAACAGCATCGAACAGGTGCTGCATACCAAGTTCACCCCGGAATCCACACGGTTTATGATTTGCGGTAACCCGGAAATGGTCAAAGACACTTTCCAAACGCTGCTTGACATGGGTTACGCCATGCACCGTAACCGCATTCCCGGTCAAATCATGATGGAAAACGGCTTCTAAAAACCACCCTGCTTGTCCGATGCCTCCGGATGGACGGGCAAACTGACACGGCACGAAAACCGCGTCGGCAAAAATGCCGTCTGAAAAAATTCAGACGGCATCTTCGGACACATTACCTGCAAACGGCAACACATTCCAACCCAAACCGATTAGGCAATCAATACGAACGGCTGTTTACATACTTACCGGCTTTCACCAACCGGTATCGATTTAACCGATTTCCTTAATATTTTTCCTGTCCGTTTTAAACTTCGCCTTAAACGCATCCGGTAAATCTTTATCGAAATACCAAAGCCCGTCATCCATTTCCAATGCGCCGCCCATTCCATGCAGAACAACTTTTTCCCCCGTTAAAGGATCGGTTTCGGTAATTTCCACCTCATGCATTTTTCCCCAATCCAAAACAGGCAACTTGTGTGCAAACGCCAAAACCTGTTCGTCAGAACGGCCGCACGCCTCATCGCATTTGCCCGAAACATACACGGGACACGGCGCGTCCTCTGCATAACCGTCCGGAAGGATACCGGCTGCGGCAGGACACAATCCGTATGTTTCCGCCCACGACGACAAAGCCCGTCTCGCCGCCTTTTTATTGGCAAATAATCCGGTAGGCGGATTATCCGTCACACCGTTTTTCAAAGCCGCTGTTTTCGCATTCAATATGCCGTCTGAACCTTTTTCAAACCTGACGGTCGTAAATGTTTTAAGCAGATTTTTGGCAGATACGTAACAATCCACCCCATAATGCCTGACCAATTCCGCTTTAACCTTATGGGCATGCAGCCTGCCCAATGCGGGAAAAAAACGGACTTCCTCCGTATTGCACCAATCAAACGAGGCTTTCCCGGAATCTAACAAAGCCGAAACCTCGCTATATACCCGTTCAAACGTACCGATGTAATTTACTTTCCCTCCGCCGTCGAAACAAGCCAGCACCCCCATACCGTCAGGCAAACCGTACAACTGTTCCCTCAACCGTTCGGGCAGCGCGGCAGGCAGCGGTTTCGGATTCATCAAACGGAAACACTGCCTGATCCATGCCTCAACCCCGTGTTCCGACAGACTGTATTCCAAATAATCACACAATGCCGATACATCCGCCATCGCACGATGCCTGTCTTCCACAACAATCCCCAACCTTTCGATGATGCTGTCCAGGCTGTGCTTGTAAAATTGCGGATACAGACACCGGGACAGCTGCACACTGCACAAAGCAGGCGATGAAAATCCGATACCCGCACGATGAAACTCATGCTTTAAAAACGTATAGTCGAAACGGCTGTTATGTGCAATCAACACACAACCCTTCAATACCGAAAACAACTCGCCGGCAATCTCTGCAAAAATAGGTGCGTCGGCAACCATGCCGTCTGAAATCCCCGTCAGCCCCGACACAAACTGCGGAATAGGTTTTTTGAGGATTAACCAGCCACTCATGCCTCACCACCCTTCCCTGCTCAAACTTGACCAAAGCCACTTCGGTTACCCTGTCTTCATACAGATTGCCGCCCGTCGATTCCAAATCAACCACGGCAACAGGCATTCCAAACCGTAAAAACGCCTTTTCCAGCAAGGACCAGCGAGAAGCAACAATCATTTTATTCTCTTTAAATTCAAACAACAAACCGATATTTTACACTTTTAAGGCATTTCATCCAACAAAACAATTGACAGAATCCGACGATTACTCTAAAATTCAAATCTTTCTTGCAGCGCACCCGTAGCTCAGTTGGATAGAGTATCTGGCTACGAACCAGAGGGTCGGGCGTTCGAATCGCTCCGGGTGCGCCAGTAAGAAAATACAATATGCGCCCATCGTCTAGCGGTTAGGACATCGCCCTTTCACGGCGGTAACCGGGGTTCGATTCCCCGTGGGCGTGCCAAATTCTAAATCCCCGAGATTATCTCTCGGGGATTTTTTATTGCCTCGGCAACTCGTTACCATATCTTTACCTACCCCCTTCATCAGAATCTCAGACGTAATCGAATCATATTCAAACCTTTGCCGTGCAAACCGATACCCCATAACCCGGATGCAGTGTCCGTTCAATATTTTGTCCGATTGGTACAGATATAACAGCATATTCCAAAGCTCCTTCTGCTTTTCTGTTTACCACTGCAATATTTAGAGTATAATACCAAATTTGAGCAATGGTTCTAAAACAGTTAGAACCATTTTTCATGAGCCTGACTGATTCGTATACTCGGAGAAACTGATGCAGAATATTTTTGACCCTTTGATTATTCGTGGAAAATCCCTTATCCCCATCGTACAGGGTGGTATGGGGGTCGGTGTTTCCGCATCGGGTTTATCCAGCGCGGTGGCACGTGAAAACGGTATCGGAACGATTGCCAGTGTAGATTTACGCCACCTTCACGAAGACTTGCTCACCGAATCCCAAATCAATCCGAGCGAGGAGAAATATACGTCTTTGAACTGTACCGCATTGGACAGGGAAATCCAAAAAGCCAAAAGTGCTTCAGAGGGAAAAGGACTGATTGCGGTCAACGTGATGAAGGCGGTCAAAGACCACGCCGCGTATGTCCGCCAGGCTTGCGAATCAGGGGCGGATGCAGTCGTGATGGGTGCCGGTCTGCCTTTAGACCTGCCGGAAATGACCGAGGGCTATCATAAGGATGTCGCGCTGCTGCCGATTCTGTCCGAATCGCGCGGCATCAATATTGTTTTGAAACGTTGGATGAAAAAAGGCATATTGCCCGATGCGATTGTAGTCGAACATCCTGCCCACGCGGCCGGACATTTGGGTGCATCAACCGTTGAAGGCGTAAACGATGCCAAATTCGACTTCAAACGCGTGATTGAGGAAACGTTTGAAGTGTTTAAAAATTTGGGGCTGGAAAGCGAAAAAATCCCGCTTATTTTGGCAGGCGGTATGGCAAATTTTGAAAAAGTCAAAACCGCCCTAAAGAACTGGGGAGCCTCCGCCGTTCAAATCGGTACGGCTTTTGCCGTTACCGAAGAAGGGGACGCGCACCTTAACTTCAAAAAAACGCTCGCCGGTGCGGAAACTGAAAAAGTAGTCGAATTTATGTCTGTTGCCGGTTTGCCGGCGCGCGGCGTGCGTACCAAATTCCTAGACAGCTATATCAGGCGCGAAAGCAAACTTCAGGCAAACGCCAAAGCCGACCCGCGCCGCTGCACCCAAGGTTTACACTGCCTAACCAGTTGCGGTCTGCGCGACGGGCTTTCCAAAGCAGGACAGTTCTGTATCGACATCCAGCTTGCCGCCGCATTCCGTGGAGAAGTGGATAAAGGCCTGTTCTTCAGAGGTAAAGACCCTCTCCCCTTCGGCAATGCCATCCGCACCGTCCGTGAGACAATACAATATCTGCTAACGGGGAGCGAACCTGTTGCAACAGTAGGACGCTGATGTCAAAACAGCCGATACTGTATCAAAATGCCGTCTGAAAATTTTCAGACGGCATCTCTTTATTTGCTTTCAGTATTATTGAAAAGTTTGTCCATCGGGGTCAAATCGACCGCATTGCCCTGGCTGGTAATCCATTTGTTCTCGACGCGCCACACGCCTGCCGCATCTTCAACGCGCACATACCAGTGGTTGGTCGGCGGAAGGGTTTTGAACACCGCCTCATATTCCGCCCTGCCGTTCTGCGCACTACCGACAGGCTTAAGGTTTACGGTTTGATCGTCTGCCTTACGGGTCGGATGCATCAACAGCAGCTTCAATGGTTGATTCCCGTCAAATTCGCCGCTGACGAACACCTTTGCCGCATTCATATCGGGGGAAATAAGGACCTGCACCCCGATATGCCGTCTGACGGCCTCTTCATCCCGATGAAGCTGGATGTCGATATGCTTGCCGTCCTTATAATAATCGTCCGTAACCAAATCTGTCGCGTGCTGCTGTGCGACAAAAAACATGGCGACGCTGGCGATGACGACAAAAATCGGACCTGCCATCAAGACCCACGGCCAGACGTGTTTGTACCAAGGCTTGATTGGATTGTTTTGAGACACGGTTATTCTCCGATAAAGGTTGCGTCTTCTTCCAAAACAACCGGCTTGCCATCTGATGCACCGCTTTCTCGGTATTGGAAGATAAACTCGATAGGATGACTGCCTTTGTCCGCGTATTCCGGAATGGTGGACACTTGGACGGGAAGGGTTACTGTTTCGCGCGGGGCAACCTTGATACCGCCTTCAGGCAGCCCGGTCAGGGCTATTTCGTCAAAGCCTTTGACACTTGCGCTAACCAACTGTTCTTTTTCGCTGTTGTTGATGATACGCAGGCTGTATGCGTTTTCCAGCCAGCCTTTGGCGTTTTCGCGCACCATTACGCCACGGTCTTTCAAAATATCGACTTCGACCATTTTGCGCGTAGACAAACCGACCAAAAAGGCGGCAATAACCACTGCCAACACCGCGCCGTAACCTGCCACGCGCGGTCTGAGCAGCCGTTTTTTAATGTCTTTTTCAGAATATTCGTGTTCCAGCGCGCTTTCGGTCGTATAACGGATTAATCCGCGCGGATAGCCCATTTTGTCCATAATCTCATCGCACGCGTCGATACAGGCGGCGCAGCCGATACATTGGTATTGCAGACCGTTGCGGATGTCGATGCCGACAGGGCAGACTTGGACGCACATCGCACAGTTGATGCAGTCGCCCAACCCCGCCTCTTCCTTGTTGACCGTTTTCTTGCGGGCTCCGCGCGGTTCGCCGCGTTCCGCGTCATAAGAAACAATCAGCGTGTCCTTGTCGAACATCGCGCTTTGGAAACGTGCATACGGACACATATGCAGGCATACTTTTTCGCGCATAATATGGGCGAAGAAGAAGGTCATAAAGCCGTAAAACGCTGCGGCAAACATCGCGCCGCCACCTGCTGCTCCGGTGAATAAATCGGGAACGAACTGGCGGATAGGGACAAACCAGCCTGCAAACGTGATGCCCGTCCACGCGCAGACAAGGAAAATCAGCAGGTATTTGGTGGCTTTGATGCGGATTTTGGTGAAATTCCACGGCGATTTTTCCAGTTTCAGCCGTTTGTTTCTATCGCCTTCGACCAGGTTGTCAATCCACAGCATAATTTCGGTGTAAACCGTTTGCGGGCAGGAATAGCCGCACCACAGTCGCCCTGCAATCGTCGTCCACCAAAACAGCCCGAAGGCGCAAATCATCAGCAGCAGAGCAAGGTAAATCAGATCGCCCATCCCCAACGACAATCCGAAAATGAAGAAATGCCGTTCGGGGATATTGAAAACGACAGCCTGCCTGCCGCTCCAGTTGAACCACGGAATCACATAAAACACAAACTGGGTCGCCAACACTGCGGCGATACGCAATTTGGCAAACCGCCCTTCCGCTTTTTTCGGATGGATGCGTTCGCCTTCGGGATGGATTTGAATCACGCTGGCACGCGGATCAAACGTTTTTTTCACTTTCGGTGCGGCTTTTGTTTTTTCGGACGGGCTGTGCTCGGGTTCCGGATTACCGGCTTGATTTTCCGTGGTCATGCTACGTTCCTTGATTTTTGATTAATGGTTTGTCCGTCGTGGCTACTGTTTTCTTTTCAGACGGCATTTTGCTTTTTTTGATGTCTTTACGTTTTGATATTTTCAGAAAATATATTTTTCTCAAAATACACTCTTGCTATTGTACAACTTTATGCACTTATTGATACGCAAAAAGATAAATATCCGAACAATACCGCCCCAAATGCACCTCCCCTTCACGGACAAAACTATATGTGCTGAAAACTTCCTTATTTGAATATAATTAAAAAACAACGGGTAAGAAATAAATAGGCAAATGACTGCAAAAAACGTCGATACCCCATCATAAACAAACACTATTTATTTAATAAATAATTTGTAACACTTTGTTTTCAAAAGTATAGAAACACCTTTCACATCCAAGCTGAAACCGATATCCCGATACCCGGAGCATATATCCTTCCGGCACAGCCGTACCACCCGCTCCTCCTTTTCTTGAAAGCATATACGAATCGGGCGATAATCAACGCCGTCTGACCATCCACTTATCCAAAACACCAGCAAGGAAAATACAAAATGTCTCAACTGGCAAACGCAATCCGTTTCCTCTCCGCAGATGCCGTTCAAAAAGCAAATTCCGGTCACCCCGGCGCGCCTATGGGTATGGCGGAAATGGCGGAAACATTGTGGACGAAATTCCTCAATCACAATCCCGCCAACCCCAAATTCTACAACCGAGACCGCTTCATCCTCTCCAACGGCCACGCGTCTATGCTGTTGTACAGCCTGCTGCACCTGACCGGCTACAACCTGAGCATTGAAGACCTAAAAAACTTCCGCCAGCTGCACAGCAAAACCCCCGGCCACCCCGAATACGGCTACACCGACGGCGTGGAAACCACGACCGGCCCGTTGGGACAAGGCATTGCCAACGCAGTGGGCATGGCATTAGCCGAAAAAATCCTTGCCGCCGAGTTCAATAAAGACGATTTGAACATCGTCGATCACTACACCTACGTCTTTATGGGCGACGGCTGCCTGATGGAAGGCGTATCGCACGAAGCCTGCTCGCTCGCCGGCACATTAGGCTTGGGCAAACTGATTGTTTTATATGATGACAACAATATTTCCATCGACGGCAAAGTGGACGGCTGGTTTACCGAAAACATCCCGCAACGCTTTGAAAGCTACGGCTGGCACGTCGTTCCCAATGTAAACGGCCACGACACCGCCGCCATTCAAGCCGCTATCGAAGCCGCACGCGCCGAAACCGGCAAACCGTCCATCATCTGCTGCAAAACCTTAATCGGCAAAGGCAGTGCCAACAAAGAAGGCAGCCACAAAACCCACGGCGCACCTTTAGGCGCGGACGAAATCGAAGCCACGCGCAAACATCTGGGCTGGACTTACCCCGCCTTTGAAATCCCGCAAGAAATTTACGATGCGTGGAATGCCAAAGAACAAGGCGCGAAATTGGAAGCCGAATGGAACGAACTGTTCGCGCAATATCAAACCAAATATCCAGCCGAAGCCGCAGAATTCGTGCGCCGTATGGATAAAAAGCTGCCGGACAATTTCGACACCTACGTTCAGACGGCATTGAAAGAAGTGTGCGCCAAAGCCGAAACCATCGCTACCCGCAAAGCCAGCCAAAACAGCATCGAAATCTTGGCAAAAGAGTTGCCTGAATTGGTAGGCGGTTCTGCCGACCTGACCCCGTCCAACCTGACAGACTGGTCAAACAGTGTCTCCGTTACCCGCGACAAAGGCGGCAACTACATCCACTACGGCGTGCGCGAGTTCGGTATGGGCGCGATTATAAACGGTTTGGTATTGCACGGCGGCATCAAACCCTTCGGTGCGACTTTCCTGATGTTCAGCGAATACGAGCGCAACGCCCTGCGTATGGCGGCACTGATGAAAATCAACCCTGTATTTGTGTTCACCCACGATTCCATCGGTTTGGGCGAAGACGGCCCGACCCACCAACCCATCGAACAAACCGCCACCCTGCGCCTGATTCCGAATATGGACGTATGGCGTCCGTGCGATACCGCCGAATCGCTGGTGGCATGGGCGGAAGCCGTCAAAGCCGCCGATCATCCGTCCTGTCTGATTTTCAGCCGTCAAAACCTGAAATTCCAAGCACGCAGCGAGCAACAACTGAACGACATCAAACGCGGTGGCTACGTCATCAGCGAAGCCCAAGGCAACGCCCAAGCCGTCATCATTGCTACCGGTTCCGAAGTCGAGCTGGCTTTGGAAGCGCAAAAAGCACTCGCCGCGCAAAACATCGCCGTACGCGTCGTTTCCATGCCGTCCACCAACGTATTCGACCGCCAAGACGCCGCCTATCAAGCCGCCGTCCTGCCCGAAGGCCTGCCGCGCATCTCCGTAGAAGCCGGACACGCCGACGGCTGGTACAAATATGTCGGACTGAACGGCGCAGTCGTCGGCATCAACCGCTTCGGCGAATCCGCCCCTGCCGACTTACTCTTCAAAGAATTCGGCTTTACCGTGGACAATGTGGTTGATACGGTGAAATCAGTGCTGTAACCCCACACCTAAACAAATGCCGTCTGAAACCAATTAGGGCTTCAGACGGCATTTTTATATTCTCGCTGCCATGATGCTTTCTCATCCCACCAATCTCCATTATAATATTTGCGAATCACTCTTATTCACATTTAAAAAGGAGAAACGCATGAGTACCCGTACCGAACACGACACCATGGGTAATGTCGAAGTCCCGTCCGAAGCCTATTGGGGCGCGCAGACCCAGCGTAGCCGTAATAATTTCAAAATCGGCGGAGAAACCCTGCCGCAGCCGTTGATTTACGCTTTGGCATTGGTAAAAAAAGCCGCCGCCGCGACCAATGTTTCCCTCGGCAGGATTAAGCCCGAACAGGCGGATTTGATTACGCAGGCGGCGGATGATGTATTGAACGGCAAGCTTGACGGGCAGTTCCCATTGGTAGTGTGGCAGACCGGTTCCGGCACGCAGTCCAATATGAACATGAACGAAGTGCTGGCGAATCGTGCCAATGAAATTGCCGGTACAGGTTTGGCGGCGTATCAGCCCGTCCATCCCAACGACCATGTGAACCACGCGCAATCGACCAACGACGCGTTCCCGACCGCCATCCACGTCGCCGCCGCGATTGAAATCAACCGCCACCTTATTCCGGCGGTAAAAGCCTTGCGCGATACATTGGACAAAAAAGCCCAAGCTTTCGCCCCCATCGTCAAAATCGGCCGCACCCACTTGCAAGACGCGACGCCGCTGACTTTGGGACAAGAGTTTTCCGGCTATGTTTCCCAGCTTGATCACGGTTTAGGCCGTCTGAACGACGCGCTCAAAGGTTTGTACGAACTCGCTTTGGGTGGCACGGCGGTCGGTACGGGCTTGAACAGCCATCCCGAATACGCCGAAAAAGCCGCCGCCAAACTCGCCGAATTGTCCGGCCTGCCATTTGTCAGCGCGCCGAACAAATTTGAAGCCTTGGGTGGACGCGATGCCGCCGTTGCCGCTTCGGGCGCATTGAAAACGCTGGCGGCAAGCCTGAACAAAATCGCCAACGACATCCGCTGGCTGGCAAGCGGCCCACGTTGCGGTTTGGGCGAAATCAAAATCCCCGAAAACGAGCCGGGTTCGTCCATCATGCCGGGCAAAGTCAACCCGACCCAATGCGAAGCGATGACCATGGTGTGCTGCCAAGTGTTCGGCAACGACGTTACCATCAGCATGGCGGGCGCATCGGGCAATTTCGAGCTGAACGTCTATATGCCCGTTATCGCTTACAATCTCTTGCAATCCGTCCGCCTGTTGGGCGATGCGTGCAACAGCTTCAACGAAAACTGCGCCGTCGGCATTGAACCCGTACCGGAAAAAATCGACTATTTCCTGCACCATTCCCTGATGCTCGTTACCGCGCTGAACCGCAAAATCGGCTACGAAAACGCCGCCAAGGTCGCCAAAACCGCCTACAAAAACGACAAATCGTTGCGCGAAACCGCCATCGAATTGGGCTTGTTGACGGGCGAAGAGTTTGATGAGTTGGTCGTTCCTGCCGATATGGTTCATCCGCGCTAATCTTTCCCTCAAATAAAATGCCGTCTGAAACCTCTTTCAGACGGCATTTTCCGTTGCCTGCAAACTAGCGGCGTTTGAACAGCCTGTCCCCCACCGCCGCCGTAACCGCTCCCCCGACCACGACCAGTGCACCGGCATAACCCAAACCGTTCATATCCGGCGCGGCAAAAGTATCAGGCATCACATAATGCCCGAGCACAGCAGCTTTTGCGCCACGGCATAACACACCCAGGCCATACTGCCTGCCGCACACAGCAACACGCCTTGCGCATACGCGCCCAAACCCGACAACTCGCCGAATTTATCGTTAAAAAACATAAGCAAACCGGCAAGCAGCAAAACCAAGCCGATTTTCTGAGCGGCAGTCATCCGGTCTTTAAACACCAACACGCCGACAACAATCATCGTAAACGGCGAAATCTGCCACAAAACCTGCGTCGTGGTCGGCGAAATATAATGCAGCCCTTGGGCAATCAGCACAAAGTTTGCCGAAATGCCCGCCACACCGAGCAGCAGCAGTCTGAATGACCGCCAAGAAAAATCCCGCCGCTTCGGCAGCCGCCCGCCCAATGCCAGCAAAACAAACAATACCGCCGCCGCCACGGTAAAACGCACCCACACCAGCGTCGGCGCATCGACAAACTTCAATACCTGCCGCACGGCAATCGGCAGCGTTCCCCACGTCATCGCCGCCAAAAGTGCCAGCGAGAAGCCCAAGAGCGGCCTTTGGTTTTCCATCCTGATTTCCCTATTTTTAAACAACCGTATTGCCGGACGATGCCGGTTTGCCGCATCGGGCAATAATGGTTCAAGCGTTTGGCGTTTGATTCCAAACCTTTGGTTTCAAACACGCCGGCTGAAGTCCGGCTATTGCTTCGCGCTATTTGGAAACACCACCTGAATTTTAAAATATAGTGGATTAACAAAAACCAGTACAGCGTTGCCTCGCCTTAGCTCAAAGAGAGCGATTCTCTAAGGTGCTGAAGCACCAAGTGAATCGGTTCCGTACTATTTGTACTGTCTGCGGCTTCGTCGCCTTGTCCTGATTTTTGTTAATCCACTATACCGCCTGAAAACAGCGGGGACGTGCGGCAGGCATCACTGCCTCAAAACGCCCGAACGGCGCAATCGCAACGTTCCGCCCAACGCAAGGGGCGGCAACAAGCCGGCCCAAATGCAAAAAAGAGAAACCCTGACCCGTAAGGTTAAGGTTCTCCGT